>CALXTC010000001.1 GCA_944391325.1 uncultured Candidatus Saccharibacteria bacterium
TATAGCCCAATATGATAGAATCTCAGGTGACGTTATCGAAGACAGTGGCGGTTGCTTAGCAACTTAATTAAGCTACCGAGATAAAATACTCTCTTTTGATGACGACACCTTAACAATTTGGGTCGCATCTAAACTAGAATTAAAACCAGAGGAGAATTATGGCTATATCTCATAGTAAAAAGGAAACTTTGGTTGCTGAATTAGGTCAGATTTTTACGACTTTCAAAACTGTTGCCTTTGCCGAGTACGGCGGTTTATCAGTTGCTGAATTACAGGAACTGCGTCGAACAGCTCGCGAACAGGGCGTTGTTATTAAGGTTGTAAAAAATCGTCTAGTACGCGTAGCAATGAGCCAAAACGAGGCATTAAAGGATACTGATACTTCGTTAATGAAGGGTCAGGTTTTGTATGCTATCTCAGACGAGGATGAAGTGTTGCCAGCTAAGCTATTGGCTGAGTTTGCCTCTAAGCACCCAGAAATGAAGTTGGTTGGTGCTTTCGACAATACTGGTAAAGCCTTCACTACTGAAGAGGTTGAGGCGTTGGCTAAACTGCCAACCAAGAACGAGCTTATTGCTCAGACTGTGGCACAATTGCTATCGCCAGTCAACGATGTCACCAATGCACTGTCGGGCAACCTACATGCATTATTGGATGGCATTGCCGACCACGCGTCTGCATAATTTAGCAATCGATATTAATTGTTAATTACATTTGTAAGATAAGGAGAATGATCATGGCTGATGTAAAGAAGCTAGCCGAAGAGCTAACCAAGTTGACCGTTCTAGAGGTTAACGAACTAAAGAACGTCCTAAAGGACGAGTATGGTATTGAGCCAGCCGCTGCTGCCGTAGCTGTTGCCGCAGGTCCAGCCGCCGCTGCTGACGCTGCCGACGAAAAGAGTGAGTTTGATGTTGTCCTAAAGGACGCTGGCTCACAGAAAGTTGCTGTCATCAAGGCCGTTAAGGAACTAACCGGTCTAGGTCTAGGTGAGGCTAAGGCTATCGTTGACGATGCTCCAAAGACTGTCAAGGAGAAGGTCAGCAAGGACGAGGCCGAGGCTGCCAAGAAGGCTCTAGAAGATGCCGGTGCTACCGTCGAACTAGCCTAGTTCAACAGATAACTAAACCATTGCGATTCAAATTGTCATGTAATCAGAAGCACCCCCCTCAGCGGGGTGTTTTTGATTACAAAGTAGACGTCATTATTTTTGCCAAAACGTCAAAAATGGTGGCTTGGACTTGCATAATTCAGTGCTTTATACATCAAAATGACAACACTATTTTAATGACTACTGTTAATATTGTGGAAAATTTTGTCGTTGACTTTTAACAGTAGTAAGAGTATAATGCCCCTGAGTAGATTAATACAGAAAGAGAGTCTTATTATGAGCGAGAACAGAATAGATGACTCGGCACTACCCGAAAAGCAGGTCAAACGACTAAGGAATTTAATTAATGAGGCTGAAACAAATTTGGCAGCTGCCCGCGAATTACTAAATTCAATGCTTGGTCCAGAGGAACTGCCATCTAGGACAACCGAATCGATGACCGGTCGCGTTGTTGAGGGTGTTTTTGACGGTCAGACCATGCATGACAACGAGGGCAAGTCGTACCCAGTTCCAGCCAACTACGCCTCCAAGTCTAAGTTGGTTGAGGGAGATATCCTAAAATTGACAATTGCCGACGATGGCTCGTTTATCTACAAACAGATTGGTCCAGTAGCTCGTCGACAATTGGTCGGAACGCTAACTCAACATGACGGTGCCTACTATGTCGAGGCTGGCAGCAAGGAATATCGCGTTCTATTGGCCTCGGTCACCTTCTTTAAGGGGCATATTGGCGACCAAGTGTCAATTATCGTGCCAGAGGACAACCGCAACGCCGAGTGGGCTGCTGTTGAGGCAATATTATAGCTTGAAGTAAACCACCCAAATGGGTGGTTTTAAAGTGTGAGGAGGGTAAATTATGAGTGATACAGAAAAATCATCATTTGACAAGTCATCTGAATTTGATTTTGAACCGATTCCACCCGAGGAGCAGATGGCTCGACGGTTAAGATTATGGAAAATTGGTTTGCTACTAGGTGGAATGGTTTTGGTCATTTTGTTGCTAATCGTTGGCATGATCGGCTATTCAGCAGGATTCAACACTGCTAGCGAGGATGGAACTACTATCGCCGTAGGCAATCCGGATAACAGTAGTGCTGAGCAAGATATACCCGACGAGGCCTTGGCCTATCAATCGCAGGATGTGGTTGGCGAGGGGCAGATTCCCGATCACTACCGTGGTACGGCTGATAACCCCCAGGCGGTTGTCGTTGAATATGCTGACTTTTCGTGCTCACATTGTATTGATTTAGCCACTGATATCAATGACATCTATAACGAATATGGCGATAGAGTGCAATTTATCTATCGTCACTATGGCGTTGGGTTTACCTATTCTGACGTAACACCAAAGATTGCCGAGGCCGCTTATGTCGTTGGTGGCGAGGACGCCTACTGGAAGATGCAGGATAAACTATTCAGCGATACTACCTGGGCGCAGGGTTCATATATGAATGATAGCGAGTTAATGGATAAAATTCGCAGCTATGGCAATGAAATTGGCGTCGATGGCCAGGCACTGGTTGATGCCTATAACAATAGCGCCAACAATGGAATTGATGCCAAGATTGAGCGAGATCGTGATCTAGCTTCGCAAGCCAGCGTTTCTGGTACTCCAACGGTCTTTATCGGCAAGGAGTCGGTCAGTGGCACCAGTAGTGCAATCAGCAGTAAGCTGGACGAGCTACTGCAGTAAATTGTTCAAAATTGCCTGCTGCAATGATATAATTACCAATTAGCATAAGCATGATGAAGTGGTGGAGTAATATGAATCATAAATTTAGTAGGCTAACAAACAGTAACCAACAGTCTACTCTAAATGTATCGCGAGAGAATGCACCTAGTATGGTTGTGTCGAGTAATTTATTTAAGTTTCTCTTTGCGTTATGTCTAACCCTATCCATTATCTCCGTTATCTCCCTCAACATCATCAGAACCTACTCCATTAATAACACTAGGACTAATGCCCTAGGCAATACTACCTCGGGTATAGCAACCCAAAGTGCTAGCGATGGTAATGCTCTAACTAGTCCCCCATTCATCTCTCTTAAACTATCCCCAGTTACCACCAATACCACTAGTAACCCAGATAACGTCTCAGCCATCGTATCACTTAACATACCAGCCGATGGTGGTGTAGCTGTTGGTGGACATAGTGTTGAAGTAACTACCAATAGTACTGCTGGCTACAAGGTAACTATGAGCTTGGACAATGGACACGATAGTACCGACCTAGTAAACACAGACCTACCCAGCCAAACCATTCCGTCGCTACCTGAACCAACGTCAGACACATTGACTCCATTAGAAGACAAGACCTGGGGTATAGCTATCCTAGTAGATCCCCTTAGTAGCGTATTTAGTAGTAATGAGGTCTATTCATCCACTGATCAGACTGTCTTATCGTCTCAAGCAAAGTTTGTATCGCCAGGTATACTGCGTATGATAGATAACATTGGCTTATCTAAACAACCAACTGGCCCTAACCACGATGGTACGGCGGCAGATAACCTGGGTAATATCTACTATGGTGTCCGAGTAGACGACCCATCAACCTTTACGGCTGGTCAATATACAACATCAATTACCTACACAGCTATTGCTAATATCCCACCAGCCCCAGAACTAACTAAACTAATTCTTAATGACTCAGTCCAACAAAACCAAACCAGTGAGTTTGCCATAGAGGGTACTAATCTAGATACTGTCTATGATGTCTGGATAGACTATAACGACAATGGCAAAGAAGATGCTAATGAAAAGGCCACTAATGTCACTACCTATCCAAATACCAACAAAGCCAGTACAATTATCTCCTTTACCAATCCCAATCCAACTAGCAACACTGTCTCACCCGGTGCCTATGATGTTTACGTCGTTGGTCAAGGTGGTACATCCCAACCCCTAACTGATGCTTTCATTGTCCAAGAAGAATCTATCTGCCGTAATGGTGATCCTAACTCAGACTGCCAGGTAGACATAGACGCCAATATGATCCCCATCTACTATGCTGGTAATAACACAGATGGTTCTGCTATATGGAAAGTAGCCAATGTTAACAACCCAGGTGAATGGTATGACTATACTAAGAAGCAGTGGGCCAATGCCGTTACTGTCCAATCCGGCAAACTCACTACCTACAAGAACAAACCGGGTACAACCATTAACAACAATGATGTTCTAGGCTACTGGGTCTACATTCCTAGATACGCCTATGAAGTCCAACGTCCTAATGCCATAGACAGAGTAGTCACTGATGAATATCCATTACCAGACAACGTATATTCTCCCAATCCAATCGACCGCAACAGCCATGCAATTAAAAACGAGTTTACGATTCATTTTGAAGCTGTTGACAAAGATACTGTCAAAACTGCACCAGCCACAACCTGCAACAGCCTAACTCAAAACGCTAGTACAATGTGGCAGGGCGGCGTTAAGGATGGAAACGCAACCATGCAGAGTAGTAATCTCTTAGCTAAAGATTACCGAACTAGTTGCGGACTAAACAGAATTTATCAGACTAGCAATCAAACCGGAACTACAACCTGGGCTACGCATCCAGCGTTTATCTACGGCTCAAATCAGCTGAACGGCTTCTGGATTGCTAAGTTTGAAATGACCGGCACGGCGACGCAGGCAACGGTAAAACCAAACCAACGGGCTAACCAGAACGAGCTAATTGGAGCACTATGGACACTATCTAGTTCGATTGGTGCCGGAACATATAATCCATCAGCAAATGGCGGGAACGAGATTCGTGGCATCTCGCAGAATTCACATAAGTTGTCTTTGTATCGCAGTCGAATGATAAAAAATGTAGAATGGGGTGCAACTGCATATCTGTCCAGTAGTAAATACGGAGCAGGCGTCAATAATGTTTCAATGAATACTGCATTGCCAAACGGTGGCGCAGACCGCGATGGCTATGTATCCAGATATGGCACAACTGGTTGTGGACCGTATAGCGCTGATCGCAACCCCACCGTTTATACCGATGGAACCCAACTGAACCAGGCAAATTATGAGTCATTGACTGCGTGTAGTTCCAATAAGGAGCGCGCATATAATGGAACAATTGGCGTTCTGGCTAGTACTACAAACAATATCTATGGCGTATATGACATGGCGGGGCAGGATGCGGATTTTGTTGCAGGCAATGCCACTAATTCCAGCACTAGCGCTGGCTTTACCCCGAGTTTTGCATTAACATACCCCATTGTAGAACCGAATATTAATTTATATAAAACAGCGGACGGATTTGGGGCTGGCGCACCAGCCTGGTCCGTATCGTCTAGCCAGAGTCTGTATAATCATGATGTCTGTACGTGGGAGACGTGTGGTGGACAAGCATTGCATGAGACTAGGCGAACGCAAAGCCCATCATCTGCATCGTGTGGATGGGGTAGTGATTGGTGTGACTTTGCCAACTTCCAGGACTCAAGTAATTACTTACCGTGGTTTAGTCGTGGAGGCTATGCAACCAATCTCCAGGATGGAGGAATATTTACCGAAGCGATGGATAGAGGTACTGGTGGGGATAATCACGCCACGCGGCCAATCCTGTACAAACCGTAGGCTCGGACAGCTGTAGTATAATATATCTATGACTAAAGGTGAGGGAGCTAAGCCTAGAGATGAGAAAGCCAACTCGGGCAATATGAAGTTAGCACTATACCGCAAGTATCGCCCAACTACGTTAGACCAGGTAGTTGGTCAACCTCAGGTGACAGATATTCTAGCGGCCTCCGCTGCGGCTAACTCCTTTGCCCACGCCTATTTATTTACTGGTCAGCGCGGCACTGGCAAGACGACTGTCGCTCGAATATTGGCACACTTGATTAACGGTCTTGATTATAACGACAATATCAATAGCGACAATGTCGATATCATTGAAATAGATGCCGCCAGCAATAATGGTGTTGATGACGTGCGTGAGATTCGCGACAGCGTTCAATTGGCGCCAATGAGCTGTAGCCACAAGGTTTATATCATCGACGAGTTCCATATGCTGAGTAAGCCGGCTTTTAACGCCTTACTTAAAACCATTGAGGAACCACCTGAATACGTTGTGTTTATACTGGCAACTACGGAATTGCAAAAGGTTCCCGCAACTATTTTGTCACGCGTTCAGCGGTTTCATTTCAAACCACTGCCAGCTGAGTTGTTAGCCAGCCATTTGCGAAGTATTGCTGATCAGGAGAAGATAAAAGTTGACGACGAAGCGTTGCTACTAATTGCAAAGAGCGGTGGTGGCAGTGTGCGCGATTCAATTACTTTGTTAGACCAACTATCTGGTGGCGATAAAATAACAGTCGCCATGGTCAACAGTGTGCTGGGGCTAGTTAGCAGCGATCAAGTTGATCAGTTAATTAATGCTACGATCGCCGGTGATTATGTGGGAATTATCAATGATGTCGATGGAATAATCGCCGACGGAACTAGTCCAACCACCCTAGCCGAGCAGTTAATCAAACGGCTTGGCGAGCGAGCAATAACTGACCAACGACCAGATTTTTACACTATTATTGGTAGTCTGTTGGATGTTACAAAATCCGGTATGCCAGATGCTAAATTACTGTCAGTTTTAATTGGCTTCAACTTGACTGACGCAAAATCTATTACTTCTGAGTCAAAAGCGCAGCCATCTCAGAGACCATCAAATCCGAAAAAGATAGCCGCCGACAAGCCGGCCGAGAAAGTTGTTGATGCAGAGCAAATCAGTCCGGCTAAATCAGATAGTCCTAAATCTACTGATTCCGTCAAGGTGAACAATATTACGACTATAAAATCAGCCAGTCAGGTCGAGTCGACCAATAGCGGCAATGCTGATGTCGACGATAATAATCCTACCGATACGCAATCTGCCGGCTTAGCGATTAAGGATTTTGTCTGGAGTGATGTCCTGCAGCAGACTATTGATCAGGATCGGCCATCGGCTCATTCACTGCTAGAAAAGTGCGATTATCGTTATGACCCAGACAGCAATACTTTGACATTGTTCTTTGGTAAGCCGTTTCATCGCAAGCGAGCCAAAAGCCAGGGTTTTAATGATGAATTGACGGCTACGCTGAAAGAGTTGTATGACACTGTGCCTGTAATCGAAATATCTGATGAGTCGGCCCCGGCAGATTCAGATGTGGCGGCAGTTTTAAATTTAGTGGGCGGAGAGGTGACGACAATAACGGATGGCACGATCTAAGGCAAGTCAGGTGCAAACTAGCACTGGAGCGGGCGGGAAATTACCACCACAGAATATTAGCGCTGAGCGATCCCTATTAGGCTCAGTTCTGATTGATGATGAAGTTCTGGTTGATATTGCCGATAAAATTACAGCCAAGGATTTTTACGAGCCAGCCCATCAGGAAATTTTTGCAGCAATGGTCAAGCTATATCAGAAGCATTCGCCAATTGACCTGCTGACACTCGGAAACGAGTTGCGTGCCAATGGCAAACTAGATGAAATCGGTGGGGCGGAGTATTTAGGCGAACTAACCAATTATGTACCTAGCGCTGCCCACGCAGTCGAGTACGCCAACATTGTTCGCGAGGCAGCGATCCGTCGTAATTTGACCAGGGCGGGCGAGGCAATTGCTAGCCTAGCCTATAAAACCGATCAAGATGTCCAGGAAGTTTTGTCGCAGGCAGAGGCTAATCTGTACGCCGTCAACCAGGATTCCCAGCAAACCGAAATGGAGAGCATGGAATCACTACTAGGTGACGCCTTTGAAAAAATGACCTATCTACACCAACACAAGGATAAATTACGTGGTGTTCAAACTGGCTTCAAAGATCTAGATAAAATGACAGCCGGTCTGCAAAAATCCGATCTGATTATTTTGGCTGCCCGACCAGCAATGGGTAAGTCAACACTGGCGCAAAATATTGCCTATAATGTGGCAATGCGCGAGAAAAAAACTGTCCTATTCTTTAGCCTTGAGATGAGCAATGCGCAGGTTATCGACCGCATGATTTCTGAGGCTTCAGGCGTAGACAGTTGGAATATTCGCACTGGGAACTTGACCCAAGAGGACTTTAGCCGAATTAGTGATGCCATGGGTGAGATGAGTGAGGCGCCAATCAAGTTTGTCGACAAACCCGGCATGACCGTTCTTGAGATGAAGGTTATGGCACAGCGCGAGGCTCACAAGGGCGAGCTGGGGCTGATTATTGTTGACTATCTGCAGTTAATGTCTGGGTCAAAATCGTATGGTGATAATCGAGTTCAAGAGATCAGCGAGATTTCTCGCGGCCTGAAATTGATAGCTCGGGAATTAGATGTTCCAGTAATTGCCCTGTCCCAGTTAAGTCGTTCAGTTGAACAGCGACCAGACAAGCGCCCAATGCTATCAGACCTACGTGAATCGGGGTCTATTGAGCAGGATGCCGATATTGTGATGTTTGTCTATCGTGAGGATTACTATAACCCTGATACTGATCGTAAACATATCACTGATTTGATTATTGGTAAGCACCGCAACGGTCCTGTCGGCACTGTTGAGCTATACTTCCATCCAGAGAAACTAAAGTTTATGTCACTAGAAAAGCGTAAACACGACTAATTAATTCTTATCGGCTGGCTGATAGATGCGATATAGCACTGAATCCTGACTCGTCCAATCCGCACCGATACTAACTAACTCTGCCGAGCTGGGCGTGTTGAGCGGCTGATGTCCAATAACAACTAATTGATCACCGTCATTTGAACTGTCGCTTGCCCATTTATCCAAATAGGATTGAATGTATTTATGTTCAAAATTGTCGATGTTGGCAACGGATACATTGTCGTTTTTTCTAGTCAAAATTTCGTAGAAGTCCTGTTCTAGTTCGCTGGCTGGCACGATTACCAACTGATCATTGCTATGATTGTTAATATAAACCGTCAATTGTGGCAACGTTCGATTGTGGTCATAGACAACATTTTTGTTGTAGCTGATTGCATTAAAATAGCGGCCAATGTCAGTTGAGCATAATGAGCCAATTAGCACTGCCAATGGCAGTATGGCAAAAACACGGGCATAGGGATTGTTCGGAAATAGGCCATACCAACTATCGGTAATATAGGCTAGACAAAGGGTTTGTAAAACAACTATCGGTATAAATAATAGATATACAAATCGAGGATTAAATAGCCCCATCGCAAAGACTGCTACGATAAAAATAACTAGTGAGTAGGAGCGAACGCTTGAGCGAGCCGTCGCCAACAGATAGACTAGGCCGATTACGGCCATTGCCAACCCAACGAATGAAACCACTGGCACGACTAAGCCGCCAACAATATCTGGATGCAAACCGACGAGCGAGGCAAAAAAGTTGCCGATATTTGACCAACTAAAGTTGCCTAAACTAATAATCTCTGCCACGTTATTGCCAGCTGTTTTACCTATAAACAGCGAAATCGCCGATAACCATAACGGTGCAACAAGAATGAGTAGGCCAGCAAGCATAATCCCAAATATTCGCTTGTTCGACCTAACTGCTAAACGCACGCGGGGGTGAATCAACACGCTGATAACTAACGCCAAAATTAGATATGGCCCAGCAACCATGTAGCATAGTGCAGCCCCTACAATCGTTAGACCGATAGCCGATAGCCAGCGAGTACGACCCGCGCTAAACATTGCCCCGTAGCCCAGGTTTAGTGTCAGGGCGAGCAGGAATGTCGTCATAATCGCCGGGGTACCTGATCTGGTCATACTGATGACAAACGATGACGAAACCAACAGTAGTCCGGCCATCATGGCTAAATTGGGCCGGCTAATTCGCCTGATTAGCCATATTATTAGGGCGATAGTTAATAGGGTCAGTAAAACAGCCGGCAGTCGCAACGACATGGCCGACAGACCAAATAGATTGATGCTTAGGCATTGCAATAGAGACCACGGCAGGTTAACCAATGAACCGTTGCCGTCAAGGAGCGACGTTATTGAAATATTAGAGCTGGCGACCGCAGACCTCATCTCGGCGTTCGACACACCAGACGGCAAGTCCCAAAAACGATATACGCAAATAAAGGCGGCCAGTAAGGCTAAAATGATGCTAGCCAATAGGTAGCGATATCGATATAACAGACTATTTTGAACCGCTTTTTTTCGCTTCATTTATCACCTATTTTAGCATATGTTATAATACACGCAGTAAAGTTTAAGGAGGATTTTTAGTAATGGCTGGATTTAAGGATCAGATGCAGATGCTGCAAAAACTACGCAAGGCGCAAAAGGAACTAGCCAACGAGGTTGTCGAGGTAGAGGCAGGCGACGGTGCAGTTGTTATCCAATTTAGTGGCGAGCTAAAGGTTGTGGACGTCAAAATTAATCCCGAGCTTATCGATTTAGATAATCCTAGTGAATTAGAGGGCTGGATTAAGGCTGCTATTCGAGATGGCCTAAAGGAGGCTCAGGAAGTAGCCGCCGAAAAAATGAAGCCAATGATGGGTGGCCTAGGTGGCATGCTGGGCATGTAGGCAATGGAGTCACCAAGCAACAACCATTCACTACCACGCGCGCTAACCGATTTAATTGATGCCTTTAGTGCCTTGCCAGGCGTTGGTCGCAAAACCGCCGAGCGATATGCTTATGCTTGCCTAAAGGGCGACAAGGCCAAGTCCCTGCGGCTTGCTAGTTGTCTAGAGGCGCTCCATAACGGCGTTAAGCGCTGTCCAATTACTTTTGCGTTGATAGATTCTAGTGACAACGTGTCGCCGCTTTACGATAGCCCGACTCGCGACAAGACGACAGTCGCCGTGGTTGAGGACCCATTCGACGTCCTAGCCATCGAAGCAACAGGTCAATTTACAGGGACATATCACGTTTTAGGTGGGGTGATATCGCCAATCGACGGAGTTGGACCCGAGGAACTGCATATCCCCGAACTGATCGAACGAATCAAGAACGATCAGGTGCGAGAAGTGATTCTGGCAACCAACGCCAGCGTCGAGGGCGAGTCAACGGCGCTATATATCCAAAAACAACTGGACGAGGCTAACATTGCCGATTTGTCAATTAGCCGATTAGCCAGAGGCATCCCAATCGGCGTCGACTTGGAATACGCCGATAAAATCACTCTTGGGCACGCCCTATCCGGACGGAAGCGTCTAGAATAATTACGATAATCGTTATTTGAGCCGGTTTTTGCCCGACAATCGTGTCTGTGTCAGTATGCCATGATTAAAATCGATTAGCTTATTGTGGCTGGTTAGGCTAGCAAGTCTTGTGGCAATAAATATCGTGACAAACTCTAACATACATAGAACGATTATCGCCACTGTCGCTGATTTACGAAATATACCACCGCGATAATAAAAGTCAGCGTCCATTATTTGCCAATATTCAGGGAGTCTAGAGAATTGATAATCATTGGCGAAATTAAATGCCACCATGGCTAACGCAATACTAGCAGCTAGACACGCCGAATAGAGAATGAGATAACTAACAATTGCCACGGCCAGCCCCTTTTTATTCGGTAGATGAAGCCACTTATAGAATAGGGCCACAGTGACAACTACTGAAATACCAATCACAAATGCGACGGCAAACACAAAAGTATCCGTTTGATTCTTAGCGACGGGGTCGCCATATTGGTAGGACGAGCTAAAAACTATTGTCACAATCGTCGCTAACGCTAATGAGGCTAGAAATGTTAATAGGCAAAGGATAGCCACTTGGCGACGTGGACTATGTGAGTCTTTCTTTGTGTGTTTATTTTTGCCATCCTTCATACACAGATTGTATCACGGCAGCTTGTTGGTTTGTTCTGTAATTGCATTGACGTTATGTATAATTTAATTAATGTCTATCCCAAACGTAAAACGCACAATCGTTAATCTGTGGTCAGCCATCATACATCGACCTGTCGCAACTTTTACGGTTGGGGCGTTAGTTGGACTAGTCTTCTTTGCGATTTTCTATGGACTGGATATTGTTAATCCCACTAATACCAATTGGATCTGGCAGGGGATAACACACGATACCGCCCAGCACCAATTAGGTTGGGAATTTTATCGGGCTGATTCAACAGGCGGCATTATTAACGGCCTTGCCTACCCAGTTGGACTATCGGCAATCTTTATGGATGTTATTCCGCTATTGGCAATAATTTTTAAACCATTTAGTGCGATACTGCCGTCAAATTTTCAATACTTCGGTCTATGGGGGTTGCTATGCTATCTACTAATGGGTGGGCTGTCGGCGTTGCTGCTGCGACGCATCTGGTTAAAGGTAAATTCAAACAATAGGCCAAAGTTAATCTGGCAATACTTGTTCATCGTCGCCGGGTCATTAATATTTGTTTTATCACCAATGGTTATGGCTAGGAGTTTTTATCACCCAGCACTAGCTGGTCAGTGGTTGATATTGTTGGGCTTTCTACTGATCTTAGATTCGCCAAAGGTTAAGCATTGGCGGAACCTGATATTTATTTGGTCGGTAGTTCTAGCAATGACAGTATTAATCCACCCATACTTCCTGCCTATGATGGGAGTATTAATGGTTCTATCTGTTGTTCGCTATTGGCCAATGTTGCAGGGTAAGTCATCACTACGCTGGGTCAAAGCCGTGGCCATAATTGCAATATCTGGAGCAATGTCATTAGTGGCCTTTGGGCTAATGGGTGGTTTTAGCCAGGGGGCAGGGTCAGAAGTGCACGACCTAGAGGAAAAAGGCTTTAACTTGCTCAGCTTTGTTAACCCTGGCGGATATTCAGTGATTCCGGCCTTTCCCAATCGTTCGACGTCACCTGAAACAATGATGTGGTTGGGGTTGGGCGTTTTAGCTATGTTGCTATTATCTGCTTGGATGTGGCGAGGAAATTATCGTCGATCCTGGCGCAATCTATGTGGACTTATCCGTCAACATCGTGGCCAACTTATCGTTGCAGCAGTCTTTTGCCTACTACTATTAATTTTTGCTATCGGTGTTCGAGTCGACCTAGGCCCAATCACCCTATTGCAATACTCTGTGCCAGATAAAATTTACGAGTTATGGTCGGCATTTAGGGCATCCGCCAGGGAAGCATGGCCATTTTATTACGCAACCATATTGGCGATTATCTATTGGTTTTGTTGTGGCATTAAAAAACAGCTGGTTAGCGAGCAGCGACAGAAGCTACCGATGGTTATAGTGCTAGCCCTATGCATATGTGTTGCGTTGCAATCAGTTGATATCTTATGTAGCCCGAATGCTCAGGCTAAGTATCAGGGATTTAGAGGCATTGCGAATCGTTCGGCTGAATTTACGCCGCTTGACTTGGACGGCATCATTGGTGGACAGCTGCATTTAGTGGCACTAAACGAAGGTTTTCGTGGCGATCAAAGTGGCACCTATGTTATTGGCCGCACGGCGCTACAATACGGTTTAACATTGAACACAGGATTCTTCGCCAGAGTTCCCGACGAGATAAATAGTGACATCAAGACCTGGCGGGAGAGATTAATCAACAATGATATGACCAATGACAACTTGGGCGATTACCTATTTTTTACAACCGACGATAACTTAGCTAATCGTCTAGCCGATAATTATCAGATCACTAAAGTTGATAAATACTATTTTATAGGGGTGATATAATATGCCTATGATTTTGACCGACAAACAACGGGAAATGCTGGCTAACGCCAAAACTATTAACATATGTCAGGCCGAAAACCCTGATGGTGATTCAATAGGCTCAGCACTTGCCCTAGAGGAAATCCTATCCGATCAGGGCAAGGTCGTCCATTTGCACTGTCCAGTTCAAGTTCCGACCTATCTACGTTATATCGACGGATGGGACAGGATTAGCCTAGATTTTAATCCTCAGGCGGATATGGCAATCATTGTCGATACGTCAGCTAAATCGTTGATGGGTAAAACGCTTGACGATCCAGTGGTTATGAACTTCTTTAGCACACACCCCGTAATCGTCCTGGATCACCATGCGGGCGTTGAGCAGGATTTACCCTTTGCGGCTGATTACATCATTAGTGACACAGCCGTGGCGACGGGTGAGTTAATTCACGACATTGCTCGTGAGGAAAACTGGCCAATTAGCCAATTAGCGGCCACCGATTTATACATCTCAATTCAGTCCGATTCGTTAGGATTGACGACAGCCTCAACCACAGCCGAGAGTTTCGAGGTTTGTGCCGACCTGATTCGCCTAGGGGCGATTCCAGCCGACATTGAGGATGCTCGTCGCGAATTAATGCGCAAGTCACCCCGAATCTTGTCATACAAGGGGCAATTGATTGAACGAATCGAGTATTTCAACGATGGTCGCACAGCCTATATTCATATCCCATTCGAGGAAATACACGAATACAGCAATGAATACAATCCAACCATGTTGGTTCTAGACGAGATGCGCCTAGTCACTGGCGTTGACGTAGCAATTGGCATTAAAACATATCCCGACGGCAAATTAACGGGTAAAATTCGCTCAAATATACCCGTTTCCAACTTGCTGGCCAAGACTTTCGGCGGTGATGGCCACGCCTTTGCGGCAGGTTTTCGAACCTATGTCGATTTAGCTGATTTTATCCCAGAGTTAGTCCACGAGCTAGACAAACTATACGACGAATACGATGCCAATAACGGTCAAAGTGAGGCTGAACAGGCGGCTGATGCCGCTATTGCCAAGGCGGAGGAGAATGAAGCACGGGGTAAACATGCTGATTTATCGGGCGTTAATTTAGGTGGTTTTCGCATTAAACGAAAGGATGATTAGAGTGCGACTATACAATACTAGAACACACCAGGTCGATGACTTTAAACCACTCACAGGCAACGAAGTGCGAATGTATTCGTGTGGCCCAACAGTCTACAACCATGCACATATTGGTAACCTGAGTTCATATATCTATGCTGATATCCTACGACGGACACTCAAGTCCAACGGCTATCAGGTAAAGCACATTATGAATTTTACCGACGTTGATGATAAAACTATTCGCGATTCTCATCAAAAATATCCCAATGAAGACCCCATGACGGCACTAGCTAAATTTACCAAACATTACGAAAAGGTCTTTTTAGATGAGATGGTGCAGGTTGGCAATAACATTGATGATATTACGTTTGTTAAAGCAACCGACAATATCGCCGATATTCAAAAACTGGTTTGCGAGCTACTGAACCAAGGTGTTGCCTATGTTGCAGACGATGGCGTGTATTTTGACATTAGCAAGTATCGCCAAACTAGGGTATACGGACAACTATCGCACATCGATTTCGATGCCACTGACCACCAACGAATTAATAACGATGAATATGACAAAGAACACGCCCACGACTTTGCTATCTGGAAACAGCAAAAGGATGGCGAACCCGCCTGGGACTTTGCATTGCCTGATGGCACCAAAATGCCAGGACGACCGGGCTGGCATATTGAATGTTCGGTTATGAGTGTCAAAAATTTAGGACAACCATTCGACATTCACACTGGTGGCATTGACCTAATCTTTCCGCACCACGAAAATGAGATTGCCCAAAGCACCGCCGGCAACCAACCGGCAGAATACGCCAACTTCTTTGTCCACAATGAGCATCTACTGGTTGACGGTGTCAAGATGTCCAAATCGGCCCACAATTTCTATACCTTACCTGATTTAATTGGCCGTGGCTTTGACCCTCTGGATTTTCGTATGCTGGTTATCCAGTCGCATTATCGTAGCGCCACTAACTTTAGTTGGAGTGGGCTAGAAGCCGCCAAGAATCGACGACATCGCTGGTGCAGCATTGCCGAGCTAAGACATCAGGTTTCTGATAATCCCAGCGATGAACAAACTGACAAAGTTAATGAATATATTGAACTAGCCACCGAGGCAATGAGCAGCGATCTAGATACGCCGAGTGCCCTAAAATATTTCGATCAGGCATTTGATTTAATCGCTCCTGGTCAGACTGACTTAACAGCTCTGGATAGTCTACTCTCGGCTGTCGATCAATTGCTGGGACTAAATCTAATTACATCCACACCAGACATCTCCGTTGATGACTATCGGCTGATCGACCAACGACAAATCGCACGCCAGGACAAGGATTGGGCTACATCCGATGAATTGCGCGACGAATTGCGCGCAAAGGGGATTATCATTCACGACGGCACAACACCAACCTGGAGCAGGCATTAATCATTATGATAAACTATTGATATGAAACAAGGTGGAGAAGTGAAGCTAAGTGTTAGCACGGGTACTTTTGTTAGATTTTGGTTGGTAATTTTAGGCTTTATTGTCCTGGCTGGGGCGATATGGATTGCTCGTTCGCCATTGGTGATGCTGGCAATTTCCTTTTTCTTGGCACTGGTATTAAACCGACCGGTGTCGTTTTTGGCTAGGCATCTACCTGGTAAATCACGTAGCATAGCGATTTTAATCGCCTATCTAATTGTCGCCGCCATGATTGGCGTGCTATTGGTGACGATTGTACCAATTTTCGTTCGGCAAATTTCATCATTCATTGCCGATATCCCAGGTATGATTGACACTCTGCGGGATAATTCGGGCTGGTTTAGTGATTTATTAGCCCATTACAATTTAACGGATCAATTTAATGATTGGATTGCCAATATGCAACGAGAATTTAGCAACGTCGCTAGCACGATGGGCACCACATTAATTTCCGTCATGTCTAATATTTTTTCCGTCATTGGTAATCTATTCCTAATAGCTTTTGCCACATTCTTTATGCTACTAGAGGCCCCTGATTGGGAGGAGAAATTCTGGCGACTGCTGTATCGCAACCCCGAGCGACGCAAGCATCACAAGGCTGTTGCCCGCAAAATGTATGACGTTGTTAGTGGCTATGTAACGGGGCAGGCGACCGTCGGTCTAATTAGTGCCACATTCACAGCAATATTGGTGGCCATCTTGGCAACAGTATTTGATTTTGATATGTCGTTGGTTTGGCCAGCCTGGATAACAATCTTTCTGGTCGTGTTTATTCCAATGTTTGGCGCCGTCATTGGTGGGGCAATAGTCACTTTGTTGCTGTTAGTCTATTCGCTACCAGCAGCCCTAGTATATGTCGTTGTCTTCACACTGGAGCAACAAATTGAAAACAACGTTATTCAACCACGCATCCAATCCAAGCACATGGAGATTTCTGCACTAGTCGTGCTAATTGCTATGACGCTTGGTTTGCAGGTTGGCGGTATCTTGGGTGCTCTGGTGGCGATACCGGTGGCAGGTTGCGTCATTGTTTTAGCACGGGATTTCTTTATCACGCGTGATCGCATGGAGGCGGCAGATAGGGCGGTCGGACGCGACAACAATATTGACGGCGTCCTAGATTACGAATCAAGCGCCCCCGTGATATTCATGCCGGCTGATCGTAAATATGTTGGGCCAAACATTCCAACACCCATCAAGCTCAATAAAAAGTAAATTAGCCGAGACAATCGACCCCACTAGTAATGGATATTATAAAGCCTTGACAAATCATCACGTTAGTGCTAATATATAACACAGACTTAAACATAATCTGTGTGGGTGAGCACGCAGTTGTTATATAAAACCTACCGGTTAGCATCTAAGTTCGTACGTCACAAATAGAGAGGAAATAGCATGGATATCGAGAGGACTACTCACGACTACATCAATCTCGGCAACGGGATCACCATCAGCGTGAGCTCGGAGGCTCCGGATCTGACGCCCGCTCACACCAAGGTCGTTGACACCATCATTGAGGCGGTCGGCAAGATTGAGGGCTCCGACAAGCCGACCTACGACGCGATCGCCGACGCTGGTCAGGTGCCCTGCAGCGAGGTCACCGAAGCCGATCCGAAGCTTGGAGAGCCCGCTGGCAACCCGCCCGCTCCGATGGACGAGAGCAAGCCCAAGCTGATGATCAGCATTGCTAAGACCATGGGTCAGGGCGCCACGAAGAGGGGTCTGAAGGTGATTTCGATCATCTTCGAGAACCTGTACGAGGTGTTCGACCGCGATGAGGAGCGGGCTATGGCCTTTGTCGGGTGCATTGGGTCGACGGCGTTTAAGGGGGCGGAGGCAGCCTCCATGGACAACGGCCGGGAGGTGGTCGTGTCTGAGTCGTACTACCTTGGTGTGGACAGCTACGGCGAGCTCATCAAGCGTGCGAAGCAGTCCATTCAGTGGGCTGCCACTCTGGCTGCTATTGATTGTGAGATCACCGTTTGCTGATAACCGCTAGCCTCTCTAGGGCCCCACGTTTCGTACGTGGGGCCCTTTTCGTATTTGCGTTAAAAACTTATTTACCTGTAATATCTATCGCAAAAATTGCGTTTATACAATCGAATGACCTGGCAGATTTTGATGATAGTTGCAATCCTGTTTAATGCAAGTCGTCTTCAATTCTTTCATTTTCATCGTGCTTGAGAAGAAATGGCAGAGGCTGGAGCAATTGATACCGTTAAGCTATCTATCGCTCTCCTGATTTTAGTGACAATATCGCTCGAAACGTTAATATTCCCAAGGACTGCATCTAAGCCACCGGCAATAAAATCCTTGACTACATCCTGCCATCTCTGGTCTAAATCAGACTGCTCAGTTAATTTGCTGGTACGAAAGCTGTACTCAACCCTGCCGTTAACGACTTCATAGTGCAGGGCATAAATATCTTCGCACCGCAAGAACCTGCCTACTAGACAATTAATAATGTCGACCAGCATGTCATCAGTGTTGCTGGGCAGAAGAATCGACAAAGTCCACTCACGAGCACCCAAGCTGTAAACCAGCAAGCTATTATCTGGCTTTATTAAGCCATCTTTTTGCTCTGGAATCTCATTAATACTACTAGCTACGTCAAAGTGTATATGGGTGATCTGACTATTTATAACGTCTCGAACTTTTTCTAGATCATTAGCGTGTAGCGGCAGGTCATCCTCTAACTCAATCCTGTTGATTTCCGCATCGATGCGACTAGCTGGCATAGGCTCCAAGGAGTTCATGATCTCAGCTATCGCATCAGCAACGGCATTGCCATACGCTGTTATATCAAAAATAATATTGCTGGGCGTAGTTGTGCTATAGCAGTCAAATAAATCTAAATTATCATGCCGTAAACGCTCGTATAGCTGTGCAGTTATGCAATGTTCCAATAGATGCGCGACATTATCCTCGATTTTCGATACATCGGCAAAATATACAACTCCAAGCTTTCCCATACTGTGATTATACAAAAATAGGAGGGCGTTGCCCCAGCCGTATCACGACACATATTAGTATATGTAATCACGTAGCAAATGCATAGCATAAACGCTGATATAGTAGCAACCAAGCTTCATATAAAGTCTGTCATCGCCTATAGTATCTATAGCAAAAATTGCGTTTATATTCGTCATAATAGCCGTCGATAATTGCCTGACGAATTTGTTCGCATAGGCGAACGATAAAACGAACATTGTGAATAGTTAGTAGGTTATAGGCTTTAGCGTGGTCGGATAGGTCGCCAGACTTTAATAGTGCTCTTAACTCCGCACGACTATGTCCAGCCTGACAGGTTGGACAATCGCACTCATCATCCAGCACTCGCTCATCATCCTTAAACTCCGATTTCTTTAGATTAAAATTGCCATCCATGGTATAAATTCGCCCATGCCGAGCCTCACGGGTTGGAGCAACGCAATCGAATGTGTCCGAGCCCGTCTCTACGCCCACGAAAATATCGTCAGGGTGGCTTAGCCCCAATAAATGCCGTGGCTTATCGTTAGGCAATATCTCACACATAGTTGTTAGTATGCTGGGTAGATCCTGCTTGGTTAATACGCCACCCAGGCCAAACCCGTCAAAGCCCTCACCATCAACTGTCATCGATGAAATATCCTTGGCCGCCTTAGCACGCAGGTCTAAATAATAGCCACCCTGCAATACACCATACAATGCCTGATAGGGGCGGTTCCTCCTTAGCTCGGTTTGGCGAATGTGTTCACGCAGGCCTCGTATTGCCCATCGCCTGGTTCGCTCTAACGCCCGAACATTGTAATCATACGTATCGCTGATGTTGGTTAATTCGTCAAATGACATCATCACATCGGCGCCTATTTTATGCTGGACTTCAATCGATAACTCTGGTGTAAATTTAATAATTCGAGAGCTATATGGGTCGCGAAACAGCACACCTTCGTCATCAACCCTCGCCAAACGTTCGTCAGGTTCGCGTAGTTTCGATTCATCGTTCGCATCGGCAACGTCCATTGAAATAACTTTGCCCAATCCAGAGCCCAATGACATTACCTGAAACCCACCCGAATCAGTAAAGGTTGGCCCATCCCAGCCAGACCACTTAGCCAGCCCGCCGCTGGCTGATATGACCGTGGCTCGTCGCAGTAAATGGTATCCATTACTCAGCATCACCTGTGCGCCAATATTGCGCATATCACTAGGCGGCAGGAACTTAACTTCACCATGCGTGCCAACTACGTTGAAATTTGGTGTTCGAATATCACCATGTGGTGTGCGAATAATACCAGCTCGCATTAATGGATGCTGGCTACATACATCAGAGACAATTTCAAAGCTAAAATCTCGCTTCATCATATCGGAATACTATTATATCAGCTTGGCTATGATAGAATTAAGGTATTATGGACAGCACCATACTTGTCATCAACAGCGGCAGTTCATCGCTCAAGTTCTCGCTGCTCGATGCCAAAACGCACCAGGTTGTCGCGTCCGGTATCGCCGAAGAGCTAAACACTGACAAGGCCAGGATAACCATCAAGGCGCATGACTCCAAGGAAACAGACAAACTTGATGATCCCAGCCATCTTGGTGCTGTCCAGAGATTGTTTGACGAATTAGACGAGCGTGGACTGAAGAAAACTGTCGAGGCCGTGGGGCATCGCGTTGTCAATGGCATCGATAAGTTCACCGAACCAGTCAGATTAACCCCTAAGATTGTTGACGAAATCGAGGCATTAAAGCCTTATGCACCACTGCATAACCCGGCCGCAGCAGCGGCCATGCGCGCCGCTATGAAGGTTATGCCCGACCTACCACAGGTGGCGGTTTTTGATACAGCCTTTCACAGCACTATGCCGGAATATGCCTTTCGTTACGCCGTGCCAGACGACTGGTATACCAAATATGGCGTTCGGCGCTACGGCTTTCACGGCACCAGTTATAAATATGTTAGCAATCGAGCTGCTGAACTATTGAATATTCCCATTGAGGATAGCGCCTTTGTTATTGCACATCTTGGTAGTGGCGCCTCCTTGGCGGCGGTACTAAATGGCGAATCTGTCGACACAACCATGGGCTTTACACCACTAGATGGCATTGTTATGGGAACTCGAGCCGGGGCAGTTGATCCAGCCATTATCCCATATATGATGAAGAAGCTAAATAAATCCGCCGACGAGATTGTTCATATGCTTAACCACGAATCCGGGCTACTGGGCATGTCAGGCGTTAGTGGCGATCAGCGCAATGTTTCGATTGCAGCCATGGAGGGCAATGCCAAATCCGAGATGGCCATGGAGACATCTGCCTATAGTACGGCCAAAAATATTGCCGCTATGATGGTGGCTCTACCACGTGTTGATGCCGTCATCTTTACAGCCGGTGCAGGTGAGAACGCCTGTGGTTTACGAGCTCGCATTGCCGAGCATCTAGCAGTCTTTGGCTACAAGATGGATCTAGAGCAAAACCGCAAGATTCGTGGTCGCAACGGTGTGGACGGCGTCATTTCAGAGAAGGGGACGCCTACCATGATGATGATCCGCACCAACGAGGAATTGGTCATTGCTGAGGAAACAGAAGCCGTCATTAATGGAACGTTAGTCTGCAAAGACGGCAAGTGCACCGTCAAGCCAGCCAAGCATCACAACTGGACAGACGGGGAATAGATAAGGCTAGTTGATATAGTCCATGCAAATAG
>CALXTC010000002.1 GCA_944391325.1 uncultured Candidatus Saccharibacteria bacterium
CGACGCTAGATAAAGCTCTGCGGGCAGCCGACAATCTGGGCGTAAAATGCAAGATTGGTAATACAATGTCCCGTGCGATACGTCTCTTTACAGCCCAACAGTCCGGCACGATTGACCAGTTATGGGCGACATTATCAGTCGATGAAAGGGCTGAATACGAACATTACATTGGTAGTGGCTATATGGCAGGTAGCCCGCGCGGGAGAGCCGAGGATATTAATAACTTCTTTGCCGATGATGAGGTGCAGGCAATTTGGTGTCTGCGAGGTGGCTATAGCAGCTCGCAAATAATGCCGTATTTAGACTATGAGCTAATACGCAGCCACCCAAAGCAACTTCTAGGCTACAGCGATATTACTAATGTTATCAACGGAATTTTTCGACAGACTGGGGTTATTACCTATCATGCGCCAATGCTTGCCCCCAACTTTACTAAATCTGAACTATTAGAGAATGGACAGGTGGATGGCTATACGCTTAGCTATTTTGGCCAACTCATTATGTCGGATTGGGACGAGGTAGAATTAACTAACCCAACAGGCATACCAATGCAGACGATGGTGTCAGGCCAAGTTGATGGCCGGATTGTTGGTGGTAATCTATCGGTTCTAGCGCGGGCGGTCGGCACGCCGTATTTACCGCAAACTGATGGCAAGATAGTGTTCTTGGAAGAGGTTAAGACTCATGTCGTTCTGTGTGATATGGCATTAACTGAGCTAGAGCAGGCCGGATTCTTTACCAATATTCGGGGCTTAATTCTGGGCGATTTTACCGAGTGTCATAATCGAACTGGCTACGATAAATGCCAAAACTGGCTAGTTGATCGTGTTCTACAGAATCATTTTGCCCATGCATCATTCCCAGTTATTAGTGGCGTAAAGATTGGCCACGACAAGCATACTATGACGATTCCTATTGGTGCGAACTGTCATATGGACGCTGATCGTCAGCAAATTACCGTCAGCCGAAAGCCCTAATTTGCTATAATAAAATTGATGAGTCAAATCAAATGCCCTAAATGTGGCACCGTGTTTACGATTGATGAAAATGACTACAACACTATTGTTCGCCAGGTGCGCGATAGTGAGTTTAATCATGATCTGAGTGAACGGCTCCATTTATTGGAACAGGACAAACAGAACTCCCTGGCTCTGGAGCGTGAAAAATCACGCGCTGAATTAGAGCGACAGTTGGCCGCTAAGGATATTCAGCTGGCCAATTACAAGGCTGAGATTAAGCAGAAAGTGGCCGAAACTAATGCCAAACACGAGCAAGAAGTTTCTGAGTTAAAGGCGCAACTAGCCAATGCTCAGACCGAGCGAAAACTGGCCATAGCTCAGGCAACCACTACGGTTGAAAAAGAGCGCGATCAGCTGGCTAGTCAGCTAAAAAGCAGGGAGTATGAACAACAGTTGCAGTTGCAAACAACCAAGGATAAATATGAAAGCGCCCTACGATTAAAGGACGAACAAATTGCCCAGTATAAGGATCTCAAGGCAAAGTTAAGCACTAAAATGGTTGGCGAAACGCTTGAGCAGCACTGCGAAAATGAGTTCAATAAGTTGCGGGCTACAGCATTTCGCAATGCCTATTTTGAAAAAGATAATGACGCTAGGACTGGTAGCAAGGGTGACTTTATCTATCGTGAAAACGATGACGAGGGAAACGAAATAATCTCGATTATGTTCGAGATGAAGAACGAGAATGAAACCACGGCTACTAAACACAAAAACGAGGACTTTTTTAAGGAGTTGGATAAGGATCGTCGCGAGAAAAAGTGCGAATATGCAGTGTTAGTCACGCTACTGGAGGCGGATAATGAATATTACAATACTGGCATAGTCGATGTGTCGCATCGCTACCCCAAGATGTATGTTATTCGCCCGCAATTCTTTATCCCCATGATCACAATTCTACGCAATGCTGCTCTTAATTCCCTCGATTACAAGCGCGAGCTAGTGGCTGTTCGCAATCAGAATATCGACATTACCCATTTCGAGGAGAACATGGAGGCCTTTAAAACAGCCTTTAGCCGTAATTATGAGCTAGCCAGTCGAAAGTTTCAGACAGCTATCGATGAGATCGATAAAACTATTAATCATTTACAGAAAACCAAGGAGGCTCTAATGTCGTCCGAAAATAATCTGCGTCTAGCCAATAACAAGGCGGAGGATCTGACAATTAAACGCCTAACTCGTGGCAACCCAACGATGCAGGCAAAATTTAACGAATTAAAAAATGGCGATGACAAATAACTCCCCAGAAAGCACTCCACGGTCGACTAATCAACACGACCGATTGGATCCTACCGACGAGCTCGAGCGTGTTTATCCATACCCAGCGATTCCACGTTCGGTGAGGCCGTATCTTGAGCGTTGTTTTGAGATTGACGACATTAATAATATCGACCCAGCTAATACTAAGGCCTTGACTAGATTGGATCGACTAAAGGAGATTAACGACACGCTAGGACTGATGCGAGCATATTGCCGGGAAGAGCTGAATGGTTCGGCCTATAAAGCAGCAGCGCTGGGTGTTATTGAGGATTCTCAGGATGGTTTGGGCGACAAGCAACATCCTAGCAATCGGGCGGCCGAGGAACTAGGTAGATTCTTTATCAATAATACCCCGGATGACGAGGGGATTCTTAATGACAAAAATGTCTACATTGCTGGTTTACTGCAGGACCGTCGTCGTTTAGATAAATTACGTGAGCAGGCACGTTCAAGCATTGACGAAATGGACTATGTCAATGGCGCTCCAGCGCCCAGCGCTAGCGAGTGGCTAGCCGACCCAGCCATTACTGATGCCGACACATTACATAACGCTGTTGAAACTATCAACATTGAATCAGTGCTTATCTCGGGCGTTGAAACGTTAATTAAATTACGCGACCATGCCACCAATGACCGGGCGACCTTGGATTTGGTTAGATATTCCGAACAAATAGTCGCCCCTATTGCCGAGGTGATTGGTTTTGATACTTTGGCAATGTCGCTTAATAGCATGACTAAAACAATCCGCCTGGAGAATGGTGGGCGAGGCTATTTATTGCACCGAGCCAATGCAATGATTGATCGTTTTCGCAGTTACGATCGCGGTCATAGCCTGGCGCATAACGTTGTTAGCATTTTTAATGATGTTACCAGCGATGTCCTGGGCGATACAAGTCAGAATTTAATGCCGTCACTACCCGTTAATTACGGTGACGACAATCAGGCTGTTTATGGCGATACGCCAGTCAAGATGATCGATACAGCCAATGGACCAGTAGAGGCTTCGTGGCGCTTTCGACTCAAGACACCGGGTTCGCTAGCCTGGAAAATGTATCAGCGCGAGAAAAAGGGAAAAGACAGCAGCGTCACATCAATGGATGTTCTAGGCATAACCGCAGTGGTGAACAATGACGATGACCAGATTAAATTATTCCAATCAATGGTCAATGGTTTATATAATTCAGACAGATTGCAGCCACATCCATCTCCAACAAAGATTTCGCCAGTGCATATCCGTGGTCGCGAATCCTATATTAACAACATGGTGGACGGAATTCAGGGAGTTGACGTTGATTCAATTGACCGTCGCGAGGTTGATTCAGCCGAGGCTCTTCACTATGCCAAAGTGACAGGCTTTTATAGTAATCTGCCATTCGAAATCCAATGCGTGACGCGTTTTTATCGAGATTCAATGCAAATTGGCCCACTAGCGCACATCATTTACAAGGTGCAGAAGGTTGGCAAAATGAGCCATGCAGAAGTTGAACGATGGACTAAACTGCTCGCCGATATTCGCAGTCGTCGATCCAGGCTGGGCGAGATTGGATTAGTTGGCTCAATTCGCGACCCACAGACCAATGAATTGGTAAAAGTGGGTGACAATGAGCTTCAGGCTGGTAAATTCGTCGAGGAATTAACTAGTCTATCCAATGTCACCAATAATACGATTGGGTTTATCGCCTCAACGATGGTAATGAACGGTGTAGGCGCGGGGACACAATGATAAG
>CALXTC010000003.1 GCA_944391325.1 uncultured Candidatus Saccharibacteria bacterium
TAGCCTGTGTCAAGATTGGTAAGAAACCCCAAATCCAAATCAATGGCTCAGATAGTTATGCTAAGAATGGCTTCACTGGTGGTAACTATACCGACATTGCCATTAATACCAACCGTGGCTCTTACTCTCAGTATGGCTTACTAACTGGTAGTAATGGTTCCATTACTAACTTTGGTACTGCTGGCTATACCAATATCTCTAACACCAATAAGACCAAGGCCTGTAAACTAGCCTATGCCAATACTACCGGTTTAACCAACGCCAACTGTAGCCTCCTTGGCAAAGCTGGTATTAACAGAACTATCTCTATACCAACCAAGATGAATGCTGGCAATGTTGTGTCTACCGAACTAAATGTTGGTGATGTTGGCGCTGGCGGTAGCAACCTAGGTAACGCCTACTACCGGGCTAATGGTGATCTGGAGATTCATGGCACACTAAAAGAAGGCAATAGAATAACCGTCTATGTTGATGGTAATGTCACCATTACTGACAACATAGATACCGTCAATGGTGAGACTGGTCGCTATGACGCATTATCCCAAATACCCAGCCTGACCCTTGTAGCAGCCGGTGACATTAGGATAAGTAGCAATGTCACATTAGTTAACGCTAACCTTGTTGCTATGAATGGTAGCCTACATACCTGCTATAACGCTACCAATGAAGACCTAGGCCTAGTTAGTAAATGCTCTAACAAACTCAAGATTAATGGTGCTGTCATATCCAAGAACTCTCCCAAGCTACTCCGTACCTTTGGCTCAGGCAACACATCTAACTACACCAGCCAATGGGATGCCAACACTACTTCCTCTACCTCCGAATGGTTCAACTACACCCCTAATAGTTGGTTGGTACCCAATGTTGGCAGTATGAACAGTGCCATAACTGGCTACAACACAGCCAGCATAAGTGACCTGCCGGCTAGGTATTAAGATGTGGAATAATAACGATATCATGTTACGCTAGCAATATGAAGAGTGTTGACGTTGGCACAGAAAAGAAAAATTACGCGAGGTAAAAAGTCAAAGCACGTCCAGCAATTGGCCGGTGGGGCTAGCGTGGCATGCGTCGGCTTTCTACAGGCTACAGCCGACGAGACTGTGGCTGATAAAGCCACTAAATCCGACGAGGCAATTTTGCTAGAGGAAATTCGCGATCTACTAAAGAAGCAAAAATAGCAAATCAGTTATTTAAAGTGGCGCTAGCCAATTAGAAACGCTAGTGCTTTTGTTATAATATTCAATAGGATGGGTAAACACTATTACAACAAAACTGTTGCAGAAACATTGGCCACTACCGGGTCGTCGCTTAATGGCTTGTCGCCGACTGTGGCTAGACGACGCTTGCGTCGCGATGGTGCAAACGAGGTAAGGGTAGCTGGCATTCCGTTATGGAAGCGAATTCTACAGCCATTTGCCAATGTAATGGTTTTGGTTCTAATTGTAGCGGGCTGTTTGAGCCTTTGGCAGGAAAGCTATGTTGATGCAATTATTATTTTTGCCATTATCATGGCTAGTGCCATTGTTGACTGGGCGCAGCAATACTCAACTAGTCGAATTTTGCGAAGCCTTAGGGAGAGAGAGGTTGAACATGTTGATGTAATTAGGGGTGGCGAAACGATGTCTGTATCAGCGGAGTCACTAGTAGTTGGCGATGTTTTTGATATCTACGAGGGGCAAAGGGTACCTGCTGATGCTCGGGTTATCAATGCAGTAAACCTACATGTAGATGAGTCAATGCTTACTGGTGAGAGCATGTCTGTTCGTAAAACGCCAGGTGAGCTACGTGGCGAGAAAGAAGTCTACGACCAATCTAATATGTTGTTCAGTGGTTCATTTGCTGTGGCTGGTAGTGGCCGCGCCGTGGTAGTGGCGACAGCAAATAATACCGAATTTGGCAAGCTGGCGCAGCTGGCTGGCGATACCAGTATGGATTCACCGATTCAGAACAAGATTGATCGCTTGATACGCTGGGTGATTGTCGGTGTCTTGATATTGGCGATTATTGTTTTCGGGCTAGAACTACTACGTGGTGAAACGTTAATTGACTCGTTGCAGTTTGTTCTAGCCTTTGCGGTCAGCGCTGTTCCAGAGAGTTTGCCAATTGCTATTACGGCGGTCTTAGCGTTAGGCATGCGGCGGATGGCTGCGCATAAGGCTCTAGTTCGTAATATGCGGGCAATTGAAAACATTGGCTTAACGACAGTAATTGCCACGGACAAGACTGGTACGTTAACAGAGAATAAGTTGCGTGTCCAATCGACTTGGTCGCCGCGTTTTAATGATGAATCATTCGCACTGCAAACTTCATTTGCTTTAAACACTAACGATAAGGGGGCAACAAACGACCCGCTGGACCAGGCAATTTTAAACTATCTGCGCAGTCGAAAGGTGGATGACCCATCGCGAGTGACTCAGGCGGAGCGTATTCAAGTTTTGCCGTTTGATTATCTCTTGGCAATGAGTGGTAACGTCTGGCGTTTTGGTCGACGATACGCGGTGTATGTTAAGGGCGCCCCTGAAAAAGTTCTGGCTAGATGTAAATTAACCAATCTACAGTTAAGGAAAGCTAACGATCAGCTGGGCGAGTATGCCGGGCGTGGCTATCGCGTAATCGCCCTGGCAAAATACGAGCGTTCGACACCAATTCATAATCTTAGCGATATTGAGCAATCCGGCCTAGAATTTCTAGGTTTTTTGGCGGTGGCTGACCAGTTGCGGCCCAAAATTGAGTTGGCTGTATCTACGGCTCAGGCGGCTGGTATTCGTATTTGTATGATTACTGGCGATCACTCTGAAACGGCCTACAACATTGCTGAAACTGTTGGTATTGCCGATAACCGTGGCCAGGTCTATGATAGCCACAAACTAGCTAAATTATCACCTGACAACTTAGCAAAGGTTGTGGAAACAACTAGAGTATACGCCCGCGTAACGCCAGGCACTAAGCACGCTATTTTAAGCGAACTAAACAAAACTGAGATTACGGCAATGACTGGTGATGGCGTAAACGACGTACCAGCTCTAACGCAGGCACATGTCGGCATTGCAATGGGTTCTGGTTCAGCTATTGCTAAGGACGCTAGTGATATCGTCCTATTGGACAACAACTTTCGCTCTATTGTTGTAGCGGTTAAGGAGGGGCGAACGATCGTTGCTAACATTCGTCGAATGCTAGTGTACTTGTTAGCGACTAATGCCGGGGAAGTGCTAGTAACGCTTGGAGCATTAATTATTGGCTTACCGCTACCATTGGTGGCTGTCCAGATTTTATGGATTAACTTGGCAACGGACACTTTCTTGGTTATACCGCTGGGGGTTGAACCACCTCGTGGCAATGTTATGGAACATGACCCTGATGATCCAGAGGCGCCAATCCTAAATGGCTATATGGTTGGCCAGATGATTGTTTCAGCTATGACTATTGCGGCGATATCGCTAGCGGTGTTTGCCTATTTCAATAGTGTCCATGGTCTGCATTATGCACGCAGCGCCGTCTTTCTGGTTTTGATTGTTATTCAGTGGGTTAATGCACTATTGATGCGTGGGCGTGAGTCGGTTGGCAAAATTTTACGGGTTCGTAACCATACGTTTACTATGGCGATTCTGGGGACAATTGCCCTACAGGTGATTGTTTTGATTGTGCCCGTATTTCGTCAGGCCTTGCATGTTGACTATTTGCATAGTGACGCAATTCTAGCCTGTATTATATCGGCTGTCGTCGCCTGCATAATTATTGAGACCTATAAATGGTGGTCGCGTCGCCACGAATATAAAAGGAGATAAATTATTGTGATTTTGTATATTACTATCGGCGTGTTGAGTGTATTGGTTATTGTACTGGTTGTGGTTGTGGCTAAGCTGTCGGTTGGCGGGCGAAAAAATAATGATTACTTGCAGACTGATCTAATCAACCTACGCCAGGAGGTGGCTGATTTAACGACAACCCTAAATCAGACATTAACTGATCGTATGGACAAAACGCAAAGCTCTATGCAGTTCCAACTACGCCAGTCATCGGCTTTAATCAATGATGTTAGTCGTCGATTAACTAAGCTGGACGAAACGAATAAGCGCGTTGTTGATGTGGCTGACGAGCTGAAAACGTTGCAGAATGTTTTGCAGAATCCAAAGCAACGTGGTGTGTTCGGGGAATTCTATCTAAACTCAATTCTGGATAATGTATTGCCGCCAGGGCAATGGCGGGCGCAATACAAATTCCGAGATGGCGAAATTGTTGACGCAGTAATTTTTCTGGATAAAAATCGAATATTGCCAATTGATTCTAAGTTTAGTCTAGAAAATTACAATCGCTATATCGAGGCTAAGGACAAAGAAACTAAGTCCAAGCTGTTGACGCGGGTAAAAATGGATCTAAAAAATCGAATTGATGAAACAGCCAAATATATTCGGCCCAACGAAAACACAATGGATTTTGCCTTTATGTTTATACCTAGCGAGAGCCTGTATTATGATTTGCTGATTAGTAATGTGGGGCAGGGTGGTTCATCGCGTGACCTGATTGAGTATGCCTTTCGGGATAAGCGAGTAATTATTACTAGTCCGACTAGCTTTATGGCTTACCTAGAAACGGTTCTGCAGGGTTTGAGGAGCTTGCAGATTGAGGAGCAGGCTAAGGAAATTCAAAAACGAGTAGCCCAATTAGGCGTGCATATTGCTAAATACGACGAGTATATGAGTAAACTAGGTAATAGCCTAGGTACCACTGTTAACCACTTTAATAATGCCTACAAAGAGTTTGCTAAGGTCGACAAGGATGTGGTAAAAATCGCCAACGACGGCAGCCAGTCGCGCATTTCGCCAGAGCCAGTTGATCGACCCAATGTTAGCTAGCGTCTGTGCTATAATAGCCAGTAGCACTATGGCCTGGTGGAACAAAACCAATAAAAACCTAGTAGGGGGGGGTAATTCCCAGAACCTAAACCAACGGTTTAGTTTTACCTCCCCTACTAGGAAAGGTAACTTACAAGGACGACCGCAGAATAACCGGCATTCTCTACACCTTGCCTCCCCTGCTAGGGGAGGTGACTTGCATCGCAAGTCGGTGGGGTTTAAAACCCTCACTATCGCTTGCTTAGCCTTAGCCCTCATTAGTACCATCTCCCTCAACATCATCAGAACCTACTCCATCAATAACACTCGGACTAATGCTCTAGGCAATGCTGCCTCAGGCATAACTACCCAAAGTGCTAGCGATGGTAATGCTCTAACTGGCCCCGCATCCATCTCTCTTAAACTATCCCCAGTTACCACCAATACCACTAGTAACCCAGATAACGGCTCAGCTCTCGTATCGCTTAGCATACCAGCCGATGGTGGCATTGCTGTTGGTGGACACAATATTACTATTAATACCAACAGCCCTAGTGGCTGGTATATGACAGCCACTGCTAATAGTAATGATGGTACGACTAATCTAGTTAATACTAATGACAACAGCAAGGTTATTCCAACACTACCAAATACTGTCACTATTAAAAATGCAACCAAACTAACAGATAACACCTGGGGTGTGGCATTGCCATATGGTGATTGGCTAGCTGCTGGTTATTACAATGACGAGGTAGACTACTTATCTAACGATCAATCCACTTTAGCTAACACAGTCTGGACGTCAATGGACCATATCAACAGCTTGTTGGACGATGAACGTGGCATTGCCTCGCAACAAGCCACCGGTCCAGCTACTCGCCATATCTACTATGGCGTCCGGGTAGATAAACCAGACAAACTATTAGCCGGCGACTACCAAATAAAGGTCACCTATACCGCCACTGCCATCCTCCCACCAGCCCCAGAACTAACCAAACTAGTCCTTAATGACTCAGTCCAACAGAACCAAACCAGTGAGTTTGCCATAGAGGGTACTAACCTAGATACCGTCTATGATGTCTGGATAGACTATAACGACAATGGCATAGAAGATGCTAATGAAAAGGCTACTAATGTCACTACCTATCCCAATACCGACAAAGCCGGTACCATCATCTCCTTTACTAATCCCAACCCAACTAGCAACACCGTCTCACCTGGCACCTATGATGTCTATGCTGTTAGTCAAGGTGGTACCTCCCAACCCCTAACTGATGCCTTCATTGTCCAAGAACAATCTACCTGCCGTAATGGTGATCCTAATTCAGACTGCCAAGTAGACATAGATGACAATATGATCCCCATCTACTATGCCGGTAATAACACAGATGGTTCTGCTATATGGAAAGTAGCCAATGTTAACAACCCAGGTGAATGGTATGACTATACTAAGAAGCAGTGGGCTAATGCTGTCACTGTCCAATCCGGCAAACTCACCACCTACAAGAACAAACCGGGTACAACCATTAACAACAATGATGTCCTCGGCTACTGGGTCTACATCCCTAGATACGCCTATGAAGTCCAACGTCCTAATGCCATAGACAGAGTAGTCACTGATGAATACCCATTACCAGACAACAAGGTAACTAACAACTACAATAGCCATTCCATTAGAAATGAATTCTCCATTCACTTTGAAAAAGCCGCAGATACTAAGAAAACACCTGCTGAAACATGTAACACCCTAAACATAACCAGACCTAACCAAATGTGGGCTAATGGCACACCAACAGCAGAAGCCGGTCCAGACAACACTAACATCCTAGCCAAAGACTACCGTACTGGTTGTGCTGCTCCAGGCAATACCAATGGTCAAAACAGCACGACCATCTCCAGGCTATATACCGATGCCACTACCCAAACAGGAACTAACACTACAGCCAACAATACCACCTGGGCTACTCACCCAGCCTTTACATTCGGCAACACTGAATTAAACGGTCTCTGGATTGGTAAGTTTGAAACCACTGGTAAGGTTAATACCCCAACCATTAAGCCTAACCAACATGCTAATACCTATGAATATGTTGGTACATTCTATACTATGGCCAAGTATATTGGAGTGCTTGATCCTAGAAATACTGGCGGCAATAATGTTAGTGGACTTAGTGCAAATTCTCACCACTTGGATAGTGCCACAACCCACATGATGAAAAATTCAGAATGGGGCGCAACCGCATATTTATCTTCGTCAAAATATGGAGCTGGTACTAACAATGTTCTTATAAATGCGGCTTATCCATCGGCTAGCTCAGATCAAGACGGCACACTGTCAGCATATGGAATTACGGGTTGTGGTCCATATGATGACATAAATATCACACTCCGTTATTCTGATGGTGTATCTCTCGGGTCGAATATAATCGAATCACCAAATGCTTGCTCTAATGATTCTAAATTAGGGCTACAACGTGCATATAATGGCGATATCGGTCAATTAGCCAGCACGACTAATAACGTCTATGGCGTCTATGATATGTCTGGCGGGTCTTCTGAGTATGTTGCCGCAAATTTGACAAATACCAATACTGCGTCAACTGCTGGTGCTAGCAGTCAGTATTTTGTCTATGGCGTGGGTGAGCCATATGTTGATTTATATTATGAATCAACTGGCGGATTTAATGTTGCTTCAAAGTGGTCGTATAGCTCTAGTTCACAGGCTTATAATAACGAAGCTTGTACATGGGCTACTTGTGGTGGTGACGCTATCCATGAGACAAAAAGATACCAGGCTGTGTCTGGTAGTTCGCAATCATGGGGCAATGATACGGCTTATTTTCCGTATGGTGCGTTTAGATGGTTTCATAGAGGCGGCACTGCTGGTCATTCGGGAGGAGGTGCTGGTTTATTCTTTATGGGGCCAGAGTCCGGTATTCGATGGAACTCTTATGCTGTTAGGGCTGTTTTATTATCCTTTTCAACATCCTAGTGTGCTGTAAATTCAAACTATATCAAGACGATGAATGTAAAATTACAATTACAACATTATCTAAAAAGTCTCTGGAGCAAAGATCCAGAGACTTTTATCCAGATGTAAACTTAGCTAGTCTTTAGTCCTCGATAGCCTTGGTGTTTTCAGCCTCGTTCTTGCTCATTATCTTGTAGATGGCAAAACCGATGGTTGCGCCTAGAATGCTGCCAATGATATAAACCAAGATTGGCCACATAAATGCCTGGACACTACCCCAACCGAATACGCCCATAGTGGCGGCGATAGCTGGGTTTAGAATGGCTGTGCTACCAGCAATTAGTAGACCAGCGATTAAGCTGACACCCATGGCTAAGCCAGCGGCTACCTTGCTATCCTTACGCTTGACGTAGGCATAGGCTGCGCCAACGCCCACAACGATTGAGCCTAGGATTTCAGCAAGTAGAGCAACCCATTCCTTACCCTCGGTTAGTTGGTTGTATTGGAATAATTCTGGAGCCTCCTTGCTAATACCTAGCTGGGCAGCAATGGTATCAATACCACCGTAAGTTTCTACCCACTGATCGTAACCACCATATTGCTCTAGGGCTTCCTCGGTGACGCCGGCGCTTTCGACGCCCTGGCGAACTGTTGCCTCGTAATCATAGCCAGCGTTGTTGATGCCGGTTAGGATAAAGAAGGCTAAAATTGCACCTAGAACCTGGGCGACAATATAGGCAACGGCCTTGACGCCATTAATCTTGCGGTTAATCCACTGAGCCAGTGTGATGGCTGGGTTGAAGTGTGCGCCGCTAATACCAACAAATGCAATGACCATAGCAACTATCGCTAGTGCAATGCCGATCAAGCCGTAGTAACTATTGTTAACTAGACGAATAAACACAGCCGTAATTACAAATGTGCCAATTAGCTCGGCAATTAGTGCAGCTGGATTTAGAGCGGCCAATTTATCGCTCAGAGTTAGTTTCTTTTTGCCGTTTTTGTCGACGGTCTTGTCGATAACGGGTGCTTCAACCTCAACGACTTCAACAACCTCTTCGACTACGTCTGGTTCGGTACTGTTAATCTTGTCGGCAACCTCCTCGGCCTTGACCTTGGCTGCTTCTGCCTTGGTCTGTTTGGCTGACGCAGGCTTGGTAGACTTCTTGCTAGAAGTAGAGCGCTTGCTCTTCTTTGTAGCCATTTATGTCCCTCCTTACATTAATAACTTACCCTGGTAATTTTACATCAAGGTGTAATTATCTTGCAAGTGGTTAAACTGACTATTTAATGAATTGCACTGACCTATGGCTGTCGTTATAATATGCCTATGTCTATTATTTATAATGATACTCAGGAAAAAAGCGAGCTACAGCGTAAGATTACGGCAGAATTGCGCGCCAAACAGGAGGCAGCCTCGTCAAATGAGGTCAAGCAATCACTAACAAGTTTTGATGATCCCGATTATAGTCGAGAGATTAAACTATCTAAAACTACCATCTGGGTTATCATTTTGGCAGTTGCCGCGTTGTTAGCGGTGTTGCTATATATGATGGTTAGATGAGTTAGATAATAAGTAAACTGTGTGTATAGGATAAGAGATGGAAAACAGTGGTGAGATACATATAAATAAACAACGTCGCCAGATATGGCGCCGGGTGATAGTCGGCTTGTTGCTGGTAATCGTTGTTGTTGCGGGAATTGGATTGTGGCGTTTCATTGACGCGACTAAGGCAGTCAACGATTACATTGCATCAGTTGACCGACAATATCGGGAAATTTCTGACGGTGGAAATATTGATCAGGTTAATGTTCAGCTGCCATCAGTCTGGTTGGGTCAGCTACTTAGTCCAAAGTATCGCCGAGCTGTTGAATTGGATCAAAATTACCAGCAGTTAATTGACCGATTGCGTAATTACACGCTGACGATGCGAGCTCATAATGAACTGGTTGACAAGTTTAATGACGGTATGCAGGGCAACGAAATTCTAAATAGCGACGTTTTAGAGTTGGCAATTCAGTTACGAGATGTGGTTCAGAAGCGTTATCCTGAGCGAACTAGTGAAATCGCTGCTCTAACTGAACTATGTCAAATTATTGCCAGTAATACCAATTTTACTGATATCAGTGGCGACGTTAATAAGGTGCTGCATAGCAACGATAAATGGTTAAGTGAGGAACGTGAGGCGATTGAGGCGATGCGCGTGGAATTTCAGGAATCGATTAATTCACTTAATCAGCACTAAGCCACTCAGACGAACCAGGCGTGTGCTATCATATATGATATGAAAATTGACGACGTGCGAGACCTGTTGATGGGTCGTCTGTCTGAGCTAAAAAATCCTCATGATATTTTAAAGGCACCAGAATTAAAGGCATTGCTGGGTCAAATTAAGGATGTACCATCGGATGAACGGGCAAAGTTTGGTGCGGCTGTTAATTCGTTGCGCCAGGAGTTAAAGCAACAAGCTGATCAACTGACTCAACAAGCGGAACAAGCGGCGATAGTACCACTAGATGTCACTGCGCCATTTGACGATAGTAACGAGCAGAAGGTTGCTGGTCGGCCAATGCTGTTGCCAGTCGAACAGGCCACATTACATCCGCTAACTGTCGAGACCAAACAGTTAGTTGACGTATTCACTAGGATGGGCTTTGTCTGTGAGGAGTCGCGACAGATCGACGACGACTTTCACATGTTCAGTAGCCTAAACTTTCCACCGAACCATCCGGCACGAGACGGCTATGATACCTTTCGTACGGAAGAGGGTTATATCCCGCCTGCCCATACAACGGCAATGGAAAATCGTGTGTTGTCGGCCGGTCGGCAACAATTAGAGAATGGTGGCGTGATTGCCCATATTAGCTATGGTCGAGTGTTTCGTAATGAAGATGCCGACGTAACGCATGACCACACTTTTAATCAATTCGAGGGTGTTTATGTTTCTAGAGACGCCACCTTGGGTCAGATGCTAGGTATGTTAAAAGACTTCTTCGAGACATATTATGGCCAATCGCTAAGGATTAAGACCCAGCCAGGCTATTTCCCATTCACCGAGCCAAGTTTGGAGTTTCAGATTGAAAAACCAGCGGCACTTGGTGGCGGTGGTAAAGGTGGCGAATGGCTGGAAATGCTGGGTTGCGGCATGTTGCATCCAAATGTTCTGAAGGCGGCTGGTATCGATCCAACTAAATATCAGGGCTTTGCCTGGGGTGGCGGCTTAGAGCGACTAGTGATGCTGAAATATGGTATCGAGGATCTTCGTCACTTTGAATCTGGCAAGTTGGCATTTCTGAGGAAGTTCAGGGGGTAAAGATGATAATTTCAGTAAATTGGCTTAAAAAGTATTTACAATCAGATGTCGACATTGATGAGCTAACGAACTTAATTGGGGCAAGGCTGGTAGAAATTGAGAGTGTCACCAATCTAGCCGAAAAATACCAATCACCAGTTATCGCCAAAGTAGTTGAGTGCGTAGCACATCCTGATAGCGATCATTTGCATGTTTGCCAGATTGATGATGGCGGGGTAGTGAATGATGCGCCGCGGAATGATGACGGATATATTCAGGTAGTTTGTGGTGCACCAAATGTTCGTAAAAGTTTGATGGTTGCATGGTTGCCACCAGGGTCGATTGTCCCAGAAAGTTATGGCACATCTGATGAGTTTAGCCTGAGTAGCCGCAAACTGCGTGGTGTGATGTCGCATGGTATGTTAGCCAGTCCTCGCGAGCTGGACCTATGGAATGAACACGAGGGCATCATGGAAATTTCTGGCGATATTGCTAAGCCAGGAATGAAACTGTGCGACTATCTGCAACTAGATGATTATTTGCTAGAGGTTGAAAATAAAAGCTTAACTCATCGCCCCGATTGTTTTGGAGTAATTGGCTTTGCCAGAGAAGTGGCGGCCATTATGGGTGGGTCAGCTAGAATACCAGATTGGATTAATAATTTGGATGGCGACATAACTAGCGACGAAGTGTCGGTTGTCCCCTCCGTCAAAATTGTCGATAGTTCACTGTGCTCACGATATGAATGCATAGTCCTAGACAATGTTGACAGTAGTCGCAACCTGCCCGACGATCTACGAAGTCTGATCGGGCGCGTTGGCGTCAACTCGATTTCAGCCCCAGTAGATATCACTAACTACCTGATGCTGGATAGCGGTCAGCCACTTCACGCCTTTGATCTGGATAAGGTGATGGAGGTTTCGCCGACTGGAGCAGCCGATATAGTGGTCAGGGCGGCAGCTAAGGGTGAAACACTCGAGCTATTGGATGGTCGCACTATTAATTTGGACCCAGCAGATATTGTGGTGGCTGTTGGCGACCAGTCGAACAGTGTGCCGATTGCGTTGGCCGGGGCTATGGGTGGTATGGCTACGGAAATTACTCGTGGGACGAAGCGAGTTCTATTAGAAAGTGCTACGTTCGATCTGTATCACTTACGTGGTACTCAGTTCCGTCATGGTGTCTTTAGTGAGGCGATTACTCGTTTTACTAAGGGGCAGCCATCTCCTCTGACTCGCCCTGTGTTGTTGCAGGCTGTTCAGATGCTTAAGGACTATGCTGGCGCTAAAGTAATTAGTGACATTGCCGAGGACTATCCATTAAAACCGGTGAAAACTGAATTTGAGATTCCCGTTGCTCGGTTTACAGACGTGCTTGGTTGTTATGATGATTCGGGTAAAGTATCCGCCTATAGTAGCGACATGATTGTCGAGACGCTGACTAATTTGCAGTATAGTGACGTGTCGGTTAAAAATGAATCAGTTAAGGCGGTGGCTCCGTGGTGGCGAACCGACCAGCACATTGCTGAGGACGTCATTGAGGACATCGGTCGAGTGACAGGTTTTGATAACATCGCACCAGACTCACCGCTACGTCGCTACGTTGCAGCCCCATACAATCAACTATATGAACGACAGATGTGGCTGCGTGATCGATTGTGTAAGGCTGGTGGCAACGAGGTGATGTCTTATTCGTTTATTCATGGTGATTTGCTTGATTCGGTTCATGATGATAAGTCTCAGGCATACCGGATTGTTAATGCCATCTCGCCCGATTTGCAGTATTATCGACGTGATATTTTGCCGAGCTTGATTGAGCGAGCCAGGGATAATTTGCGGGCGGGGTATGATAACTTTATGCTGTTTGAGTTGGGCAAGGTGCATCGACGTGGTCTAATGGACGATACGGAGCCTAATCTGCCTGCCGAACTATCTGAAGTTGCCGGCATTGTCGTTGATAAGGCTAAGCATGCTGATTCGGCACTCTATGTAGTTAAAAAAATAGTTAATTACGTACTCAATTTGGGCGATGAGTTAAAATATGTTCGTTTGGATAAGTATTCTGGACAACTAGATAGCTCAACCAATGTTTACGAGCCACTAAGATCGGCGGTCTTACTGATTGATGGCAGATATATTGGTGTAGTTGGTGAACTAAGGAATGATGTGCGACAACGCTTTAAGTTGCCCGAGTTTGTGGCTGGGTTTAGTTTGATGTTAGGCGGGCTGTTGTCATATATTGATAGGGATATAGAGTATACACCAGTTTCTAGATATCAGGGGACTAGCCGAGACATTACTTATCAGGTATCTAATGAGGTTGATTATGCGGATGTGTATAGTTTTACCAGGCGAGTCCTAGTTGATAAATTACCTGATCATATTGTGGCCGAAGTGTCGCCAAGAGATATTTATGCTACTAGTGATGGTAAGCGCAACATTACATTGCACATTGATTTTCACGATTTGACAAAAACAATCGATGCTAAGTTAGTTGGCAAGGTAATGGATAGGTTAGCAAAACAATCAAGCAATGAACTAAACGCACACGTAATTTAGGGAGGAGTAGACATTAAATGAGCACGCATAGTTTAACATCGCGTCGTCAACGGATTGTAATCTGGATTATTGCAATCGTTATGATTGTGGGAACAGTGGCTGGATTGATATTTATGGTTTTGGCAACTCAGGATAGTCGGATTGATCCAAACACTATTGCTCAGGATGAGTATTTAGAACAGCTTCAACAGCAACAGGAAGAGTATGAAAAACAGGCTGCTGAGGCACGCAAGAAGCTACGAGCTATCGAAGGATACGAGGATAAGGTGACAAGCTTTGACGCTAACTCAGTGACGGAGTTGGCTATCGAGACACTGAAGGAGGGTAGTGGCGCTACTATTAGCGAGAGCGACAGCCTAGAGGTCAACTACACTGGCTGGACGCCCGATGGTCAAATCTTTGATAGTACAAAATCCGATGGTGAAGACGCTAGACCACAGGTGTTTGCCCTGTCTAGCTTGATTGATGGATGGTCGGCACTGGCTGGACAAAAGGTGGGCGGTGTTTATCTACTGTCCATTCCCGCGGAGCAGGCTTATGGTGAGTCCGGCACTAGTGATGGTTCGATTCAGCCAAACACGCCGATCAAGTTTGTAGTAGAGGTATTGGATATAGATAACAGCAGCACTGAGTAAACCTCCACGTTTATAAAGACGTTACGAATGTCGCCTAGGTACGTAATCTAGGCGACATATTTGGTCAGGAAGTCTTCTAATTGGGCGATGACATTTGGATCGGATGTTTCTAGGGCAACTTCCCTGGTGCCGGTATGAACGCCGATAGCAGTGAAATTGTGCGAACCGGTTAATGCTCGTTTGCTACCATCGGGCATAGTGGCAATTATAAATTTAGCATGTAAATAGCGGGGTCGTTTATATAGATTGGGTTGCTCGGATACGGAGCGTCTAGTACCAATCATAATGTTATTGACGACGTCGGCTGCGCTGCCCTTAGGATTAAAATAAACCTTGGCCTGTTTGGCGTGCAGAATCTTGGCGAAACGTCCTGTTGGGCAATATTGTGTGACTACCGTAATATCCTTGGCCTGGCGGGCTAGTTTGACGGCGTGGTTGTAGATAACTGATTTGCCGAATAAACCGCTATCTAGTAATAGTTGGCCATATTCTGTATTAATGCAGTGATCGCTGATGCGACGCTTTTGTGGGTCGGCTTCCTCGATGATGCGTTGCTCGGATACTAACCGTTTGGCGATGCGCTTGTCGTGCAAATGGAAGATGTAGTCAGTACGTTCTAGAACGCCGGACTGATTTAGATTGACTCCACCAAAGGAAAAAACATCGTCATCGATAATCGTCCATTTGCTATGAGTACGTCCAATCAGATAGGGGACTCTTTGTGTGCCTAGCCAATGAAATTCGCCACCAACCTGGCTAAATTCCCGGCGCAACTGATTAGTTTCGACCATGTCCTTGCCAGCTATGCGCGATGGTAGGCGACTGGTTCGATCGCAAATAAAGGTCAGCAGGTCGACTGCGACGTGTACCTCGACGCCTCGTTCAGCAGCTTTAATAATTTCATCAATTAAAATATCAGTCGCCTTGCCCCTGGTTAGGCTGAGGCTTATCAAATAGATACGCTTTTGTGATTTTTTGGCTAATTCAGCAGCCATTTTCACATAGTCCGTAGGCAATAATAGTTCTGGGCTACGCATTGCAAGTAGTATTATACCACTATGCGTTGCACCTAAATTCTGCTTGTGTTAATATTTTATTAAATACTAAGTTTTAGGGAGGGCATGTGGATATTCCATCGGATAAGAATAATAAAGATGAGCCTAAATTATCTGGCGTTAGCTCGGTGCCAACGGATATGACTAGTAATGCTGGTAGCACTAACTCGTTAGACCCATTGGCAAACTTTACGCTGGGCGATAATGGTGAAAAGCTGGAGTTTAATCCAAATGAAACTATCAGCACTAGCGATGAATCAAGTGTCGGTGGTTACACCCGAATCAAGGAAACTGCTCCTGCTGATTCACAGGTGGATTTATCGGCCACTCCAATGGGCTCTGAGGACTCTACCGCTGAGCCACCCCAGATTAATCATGAATCCGACTTTGTTATTACCGACCCCGCTAAAATGGATTTCGTTAAAACCTATACCAAGGAGTATGATGATCTGGTTGAGGCGTCTACTCATGCGGTGGAGTCAATTCTGACTTCTATTGATACTACAGTGCGTGAACATACTAATGACATTGCTATCCCCGAGGAAGCATTGCAGTTTATTGATGGTGATAAGCCAAAGGATAACAAAGTCTCGAAGTTTGACGAGGCACAGGCTATTGTCCGTTCAATTATGAGCAAGGCTAGCGAGGCTAAGAAGCAAGGCGAAGAGGCGGCCATGGAGGCGTCGCGCGTTTACGATAGTATTCAACAATTCAAAAAGGATACCCAGACTGAAATCGCCTCGATTCGCAATCGTGATGAATTTGGTCGACCCAAGGACGGTGACGCTACGGCTGGCCTAGAGATGCCGACAATTCGTCATGGTCTGTAGTTAGCATAATGAATTAATAGTTAATGTCCCCGGTTGCGACTAGCCGGGGACATTGCTAAACTAGAAGTGATAACTAAGTTACGAAAGGATAGATAACATGGACTGGAATGAGGTTCTAGATGCCGGAAATGTTGATGACGGAATTATTAATGTAGTGGTTGAAATCCCAGCTGGTAGCAACAATAAGATTGAGTGGCGTCGTGACCTAAAGGTTATGTCGCTAGATCGTGTTGAACCAAAGGTTTTTGCTAAGCCGACAAACTACGGCTTTATTCCGCAGACTTTGGACGAAGATGGCGATGAGCTTGATGCCTTAGTAATCACTGACGAGCCATTGCCAACGGGCGTTTTTCTGAAGGCGCGAGTACTAGGTGTGCTAAAGTTTGTTGATGGTGGCGAGGTTGACGACAAAATCATTTGCGTGCCAGAGGATGATCGGGAGAGTGGTAATAAAATGCAGTCAATCGATGATGTCCCTGAGCAATTAAAGAAGCAAATTGCTTTCCACTTTAACCATTACAAGGACCTAAAGAAGGCTGGTACGACCGAGGTCAAGGGTATTGATGGTTATGATGAGGCGATTGCCACTATCAAAGAGGCACAGGAGCGCTGGACTAACAAATAGTCTTTTATCCCAACTAAGTAATTGGTTATAAATAAAGCCCCTCAGGGGCTTTATTTAATCGATGATTTATCGCTCTTTCTGAGTTGAGCGCGTAATTTGGCTCTAGCGTGCGATGTAAATATTTTGTTTAGCCAATCAACGTGTGGGATAACATTTCGCCTCGTGATGACCTCGACAACATCACCTGATTTAAGTGGTGTATCAAAACGAGCGATTTTACCGTTGATTTTGAAGCCGGCGGCCTTAGCGGCGACCTCGGAGTGAACCTGGTAGGCAAAATCAAGTGGCAAAGACCCGGCTGGAAGGTCGAAAATATCATTATTGGGGGTATAAACAAAGATTCGGTCCGAGAATAGGTTGACTTTAAAGGCATCGAAATCAACCTTCTCGCCCGAGCGCAATTTGCCGGCTGCTCGTTGCAGGTCTTGAATCCAACGCAAATCTGCCGGTAGTGGGGCCAGGCCGCCTGTTTTATAGGTGTCGCTAAGCTTCTGCTCGTTGTAGTGGAATGCGGCAGCAAGACCATGTTCAGCATATTCGTGCATTTGCTCGGTGCGAATTTGAAATTCAACGATTTGCCCCTCGGGCGTTTCAACGGTTGTATGAAGACTTTGATATCCATTTGGCTTTGGTCGAGAAATGTAATCCTTGATTCGTCCGGGTAATGGTTGATAGATTTGGTGCAACAAACCTAAGACTAAATAGCAAGTCGTTACGTCGTCGACAATAATGCGCAGGGCAATTAGATCATAAATGTCGTCAATATTTTGGTGCTTAGTTAATTTTTTATGGAGCGAATAGACTGACTTGATTCGTCCGTCGACACGGAACTTGATTCCCTCGCGAGCTAGGCGTCGACTGACCTCTTTTTTTACATCATCTAGGTTTTGCTTACTGCGCCCAATTCTTGTTTCCAGCTCGGTCTTTAGCTTTTCGTAACGTTTCGGGGCAAGGAATTTAAAGCTAAGATCCTCTATTTCAACCCGGACGCGCCCCATATTTAGGCGATCGGCGAGTGGCCCAAATATCTCCAGACTCTCGCGAGCCTTCTTTAATTGTTTTTCGCGAGGTTGGAATTGTAGGGTGCGTAGGTTATGTAAGCGGTCGGCTAGCTTAATGATGATGACGCGAACGTCTGCGCCAATAGCAACTAGCAACTTGGTTAGATTGTCCTTGGTGCGAGGTAGATAGGTTGTAATATCATCGCGACCAGCCCTAGCCTTGCTAATCTTAGTGACACCATCAACTAGCAATGCCACTTCCTTGCCAAATTGTTCCTCGACGACCTTTAAATCGGTTTGAGTATCCTCGGCAACATCATGCAGTAAGCCGGCGATAACCGTATCGCGATCCATATCCCAATTAATTAGAATGCTCGCTACGGCAATTGGATGGATAATGTAGTCTTCGCCACTAAGGCGTTTTTGGCCAGAGTGCTTGGTTGTGGCAAAGTCAAGGGCTTTTTGTATCTTGTCATAGTCGGCGGCATCAGGAAATTTTTCGTGTGCTAATTTCAAAAAATCCTGTGCCTGCTTCATTACTAATATTGTAGCATTAAAATCGCCGACATGATATCTTGCAACGGTTTGGTTTAGTTTGCTATGATATAACCATAAGTGAATTGGAGGGAATAATGGTAAGAAAGATCGCCATTAATGGCTTTGGTCGAATTGGTCGCAACGCTTTTAAGATTGCGCTAAATCGCGACGATATCGAGGTAGTGGCAATTAATGATTTGGTGACGCCTGGTGCTTTGGCTCATTTGTTGAAGTATGATTCGACATATGGCCCATATGATCGTGAGGTTGGTCATGATGACGACAGTATTATTGTTGATGGTGTCCATTTTCCAGTGTATTCCGAAACTGATCCAGCCAAATTGCCATGGGGTGAATTGGGTGTAGACGTAGTTATTGAGTCGACTGGGCATTTTGTCGACCCAGCCAAGGCGCGAGCTCATATTGACGCTGGTGCTAAGAAGGTAGTATTGAGCGCCCCGGCAAAGGGCGACGGCGCTACCACGATTGTTTTAGGTGTTAATGACAATGACATTGCTGAGGCGGGCGATATTATTAGTAATGCCAGCTGTACAACAAACTGTATTGCCCCAGTCATGTCTGTTTTGGAAAACAACTTTGGTGTTGAAAAGGCTATGATGAGTACAGTCCATTCATACACGTCAGATCAGCGACTATTGGACGCTCCACACAAGGATGAGCGTCGCATGCGTAGCGCAGCCCAGAATATTATTCCAACTAGCACTGGTGCTTCGATTGCTGCTACCGAGGTCATTCCTAGCCTAAAGGATAAGTTTGGCGGTTTAAGTTTGCGCGTTCCAACTCCAGTGGCATCGATTGCTGATATTACGGCTTTAATGAAACGCGATGTGACTGTCGAGGAGGTCAATGAGGTATTTCGTAAGGCAGCTACCGAGGACTACTATCAGGGCATCCTGGATGCTACCGATGAAAAGCTGGTTAGTAGTGATTTTATCGGTAATCCATGCTCATCAATTGTTGACCTTAGCCTGACCGCTGTTGTTCAGGGCAACTTACTGAAAGTGGTGGCCTGGTATGACAATGAGTGGGGCTATTCTAATCGCTTGGTCGAGCTGACGGCTGACGTGGCGAAATCTATTAAATAATTTGAGTCTATCGGCCTAGACCGTCACTGTGTCTAGGCCACTTTAGGAGATTAATATAATATGCGTGTTTATTTGGGTGCTGATCATCAGGGATACTATTTAAAGAATAAAATTCGTGATTATTTAACTAAGAACGGATATCAGATCACCGATTATAGTAGCGAAGAACTAAACCCCGATGACGATTTTCCACAATACGCTAAGGCTGCAGCTAGCCGAGTTGTCGACGAGGAAGATGATACGGATGTGGCGATTCTTATCTGTGGTGGAGGCCAGGGCATGGCTATGGCAGCCAACCGAATTAAGGGCGTGCGAGCTATAGTCGCCTCATCGGTTTCTGATGCGCATTACGGTCGTAATGATAATGATGCTAATGTACTGTGTTTGCCGGCACGCATCCTGGATAAACAATGGAACGAGGCGCTGTGGCAAGATATCGTTGACGCCTTTCTGAAAACTCCATTTGCTGGGGCGGAGCGCTATATTAGGCGTAACCGTGAGCTTGACGAGCTGGCTTAATGTAAAATACTTGTATGACCATTATTGCTCCAACTATTACAACGAATGATCCATCTCTTTATTCTCGGCGCCTAGATGACTTTTTGCGGTTTGCTCCTCGTATTCAAATCGATATTACTGATGGCCAATTTGCCCCTAGCCAGACGCTTAACTTAAATCAACTATATTGGCCAGCTGCTAGCGATCGTAATTGTGCGATAGATTTACATCTAATGATCGGCAATCCATTGAATTGGTTGGATCAGATAGTTTCACTGGTGCCAGACAAGGTAATTTTACATGCTGAATGTGTCGATGCTGCCGAGAATCTGCCCAAAATGTTCAACCATTTCAGGAAGTTTGGCATATCTCCTGGTTTGGCGTTGTTGCCTCAAACTAATGCAATGGATGTAGCGGCGTTGATTTCACTAGTTGATAGCGTGTTGATTTTTGGCGGGAGTCTAGGTTATCAAGGCGGAGTAGCCGATTTAAGCCAACTAGACAAAGTTCCCTATGTCAAACAAATCAATCAAGCAGCCACTATCGAGTGGGATGGCGGGGCAAATTTAAGTAATATTTCTACTATTGTGAGGGCTGGCGTCGACCAAATTAATGTAGGCAGTGCCATTTCGTCAGCCGACGATGTTCGTGGTGCCTATGAAGCTTTAGTTAATGCAGTAAACCAAATCGATTCGTACTAAAGCGTCTATGGTTATTTATGTTAGAATAGAGATATGGACGACGAGGTAGAACGTCAAAATAGGTTTCGTGAGGTAGACGAGAATAGCACTGCGAAACGGGCGGGTATTTTGGGTGTTGAATATCTCGACCTGCGCGATAAAGATGCGACTTTACCCTTGATTAATGATGTAATGGAAATACCGGAAATGTACCGGTATCGCATGGTGCCACTGCAAAAGGGCGATTACACTCATCCGACGGTATACGGCATTACATTATCGACGCCAGAATCGCGGTTGCGCGAACTGAATCAGCAGGCCGAGAAGAATTCCGAGAGTGTTTCGTATCGGCTAATATCGGATTCGTCATTTCGCAATATTATGCGTCGATTTGATCCGCCTAAGGACGTTGTTTATCATAACGTGGAGATTTCGTCGGATGGCGACAGCTCAACACTAAAAAAGGTTAGTGTCGAGTTAGAGCATGTTCGACCCGACGATATTTTAAATTACCTAATTCTGCAGGCAGATAAACTAAACGCCTCGGATATTCATCTAGAAACTCAGCGAGATAGTGTGCGAGTTCGTTTTCGTATCGATGGAACGCTCCACCCAATTGCAACATTGTCGCCCAACAAATATCGTGTTTTATTTAGTTCAATTGCCAGTGCCTCTAACCTATCGACAGCGGCCAACGAGGCTCAGTCTGGGCATATAGTTCGGGAGATCGGCGAGTTGCGTCGCTCATTCCATTTAGTTAATGACAAGGGCGAAGAGATCCCAGTTAGCGACAAAAATGATGATCATATATTAAACATGCGTATTGAAACCGTTCCGACTAGTTATGGTCAGGATGCAGTAATTCGCCTATTCAATTTTCGCCAAGATATGTTGCAGCTGGATGTCTTGGGCTTGGATGATGTGGAGATGCGCGAATTCAAGGAAATTATTTCACACCCTCATGGTATGGTCATGGTGGTCGGTCCCACTGGATCTGGTAAATCAACAACTTTGTTTAGCATTGTGAATGCCCTAAATGATCCGACTCGTAAACTGATAACGCTAGAAGATCCCATTGAGTTTGATATCCCAGGCGTTACGCAAATACCCGTCGATACGACTCGTGGTCAAACTTTTGCTGATAACGTTCGCACTATATTACGCCTCGATCCTGACGTGGTGATGGTTGGCGAGATTCGCGACGTTGATACGGCTAAAACGGCAATTCAGGCCGCTATTACCGGGCATTTATTGTTGGCCACCTTTCACGCCCAGGATGCGGCTGCGGCGTTTGCTAGGTTGGTTGATATGATTGGCATTAATCCAGTCTTTACCTCAGCCATCCGGGTAGTAATTGGCCAGCGCCTAGTTTGCAAATTAGATCCAGATACTAAAATCGAGTATGAACCAGACGAAATGACCAAACAGTGGATTCGCAAGACCTTAGCCAACATTCCAGATGATCAAAAACCGAATCTAGATAATATCCGGTTGTGGCGACCAGGTAAATCTGATGCAAATCCATTTGGCTATCGAGGGCGAACTGTTCTGATGGAGCAGTTGATTATGTCTGAGGAAATTGCCAGGTTTATCAGTGGTGAGGTGAAGGACGTCAACGCCGCCGCCATTGCTGCGACGGCAAAGCGTGATGGCATGATAACAATGCTACAAAAGGGCGTGCTAAAGGCCTTGGCTGGCGAAACTACGCTAGAGGAAGTTAATAGGGTTTTGTAAAATCTGCAAAGTGTGGTAGGATATAGAAAAGTTAAGGAATTCTAATTATTAGGAGTGCTATGAGTGATTTAGTGAAAGAGATTTCCGACGCCCAGAAAAAGCCAGCTGTGGTCGATGTCCGCAGTGGTGATACTGTTCGCGTCTATCAGAAAATTCAAGAGGGCAACAAGAGTCGTATTCAGATGTTCGAGGGCGTGGTTATTCGTACAGATCGCAAGAACTCGTCTACCAGTCGCATTACCGTTCGCCGTATTGCCTCTGGTGTCGGTGTTGAAAAGTCATATCTGTTGCATTCTCCATTGGTGGAAAAGGTCGAGGTTATCAAGCGTGGTAAGGTACGACGCAATTATCTATCATACCTACGCAATCGCTTTGGCAAGTCGGCTCGCTTAGTCAGCAAGGCGTTTGACAAGAGCATCAATGACATCCACGATGAAGCAGCAGAGTCTGCTGAGGCTGAGGCTAAGGCAGAGGCTAAAGCTGCTGCAGAGGCCAAGGCTGCTGAAAAGGCTGCGGCTCAAGCTGAGTTGGATGCCAAGGCTGCCGAGGTGGCTGCTCGCCATGAAGAGAACAAATAGTCACATAACGGTTGGTATAGATGAAGTAGGGCGCGGTCCATGGGCCGGCCCTTTATTAGTGTCGGCAGCAGCACTAGACATGTCGCAGACTTACTGTGGTCTGGATGACAGCAAAAAGCTGACTAAAAAGCGTCGCTCTGCCATGGCTATATATATCAAGCAGCAGGCCCTGGGGATAGGGCTAGGTTGGGTCGATGTTAACGAGCTGGATCAATTGGGCATGACCAAGAGTTTGAAACTTGGAGCTAGACGAGCGTTCAGTCAGTTGCCAATTAACGTACAAACAGATGCGGCTCAGATCGTTATAGATGGCAACATCCTCATGCTAGATGACTCGCGCGCAATAGCAGTGGTTAAGGCTGACGCTAAGGTTCAGGCGGTCTCGGCGGCTTCAATTGTGGCGAAAGTGGCTAGGGACAGCTATATGGCTCAGTTAGATAGAGTCTTTCCTGGGTATGGTTTTGCTAAACATGCTGGTTATGGCACTAAACAGCATTTAGAAGCTCTTGGCCAATTGGGTGTTATACAGGGTGTCCACCGAAGTAGTTTTGCGCCGATCAAACGATTACTCGGGGATGATACTGACAACCAATCTGTTCGTCCAGTTGAACAAACGGCTGGCCGGATTGCTGAGAGCGTGGCTGCGGAGTATCTGGCTTCTTGCGGATTTACTATAGTTGAACGTAATTGGAAGACCAAGTTGTGTGAAATAGATATTGTAGCGGTAAAGGATAAGACGATATATTTTGTCGAGGTGAAATATCGTAGCAATAATGCCTGTGGGGATGGTGTAGAGGCTATTACTGCCCGAAAACAAAAACAGATGCGGTTTGCTGCCGAGATATACCTGCATGACCACCCGGAAACTAATCGTGGCTATTCGCCAGCGCTGTTAGCAGTGTCATTATTGGGGCGTAGCCCAACTGTAGATCAACTGATTGACGTTGACTATTAATGTATTGTCAACTTGCTACTTCAGTGGTAGGATAATGAGGGCTTTTGTCAGTACCTATTGATTGGAGAATCTATGTTTAGGAATATCTCTAAAGTACCGGCGGTCGGTGTTCTGCCAGGGAGTGTTGTGCCTGTTCCAAACTCACAACCCAAGGTGTCGAATCGTGAGTGGATGCTGAGCCACTCGGTAGTATCAACCAAAGAGTGTGAACTAACGGTTCTAGCAACGGAGGAACTACTTAAGGAGATTGCCCGACTGTCGGATTCGAAGCTGGGCAATGAGCGGTTGAAGCCGACGCACATTGTCGATATGTATGTCGATGCTGGCAAGCGACCGATTCGCGACAAGTTTCGCTATCTTCATCGTGATGGCGAGGGTGGTCAGTACTTGCGTGTTCGCAAAGAAGCGATTAGCGATGACCCGATGGATCGAGGGCTTTGGGTCAAAACTACCGATACGTTGACTTACGACGAGTATATTGCCGAGCAACCGACCTTCCCTAACTCGAGGGGGAAGGATTTGACGGTTAGGAAGGATCGTTACAAGATCCTGGTCGACGGTCGATTGGCGCATGTCTATGTCTATCATGGTCGTCTGTGTGGTCTGGTGACGGTATCGTTCCGTGGTCTTACGCCGAAAACGCGTGCTGAGCTGCGTGATGATATCTCCACGACGGACAACACTAAGTCGATTCATCGTCTTTGCATTGACCCTAACGATGCTGAGGTGATGCTAAACGGATGTCGACTGGCTGGCCATTCTTATGGTGAACTTGCGGCAGATTTGGCCAACGCTGGCTACATTAAGTTGCAACCCAGGAAATTCGGCTTGCGTGATAGGGCGCGTTAGTCGTACCGAGCAAGAGCCTGCGGCCCCTACGGGGGCCGCTTTTCACATCTAGCTAACTCAGGGCTAATCTAGCAGCCGCAATAAAGCAGGCTGGTTGTGCTTGATCCAATTGATTTTATTAACTATACATTCATGTCCCATTTTAATTGAGCGAACCAGGGCTGGGTTATCGTGACTAATTGGGGCGAAGAAGGCATCAAATTCAGCCAGTTGCTTATCGGAATTTAGGTTATTCCCAGCTATCCTAATATAATCGTCATAGCTCTTGTCGCCTCCAAATATTTCCTCTATCCAGGGCCAATTTGATTGTATCCAATGCCAGGTCATCTCACGTCCATCCTTATTGAGCAACAACCAGGCTATGAAATAAACCGTTTCCTGAGGCTTGACCAATTTAGTATTCAATGCGTCGTTCAGCAGTTGCTGAATCTGTCTTTGCTTAGTGCAGGCCGTAAGCCCCGCGCAAATATCCATGCGTAAGTCGGCATCTTGTGTGGTCGCGTATACTTCTCTCAAGTAGCTAAACGTGTCGTCGTTACCATTCTTAATGACCGATTGCAGGACTGCCGAGCGAATATCGCCGGGCATCAGCGACAGATTATCGTGGTAGTTGTTGTATTGCTGTTGACAATAACCGATGGCTGCCAGGTTACCACTAAGGGCATTTCTAGCTAATACCACGCCCAGTGATTTTTGCTCATTGAGTGTTAGCTGGCCTGTTGTTGATTTGCCAAATAGATGGGTAAATTGTTCGTTAAATAACTGACAGGTAAACTTGTCTAATTTGCGTTGACCATCGGCGTTATCTTTATCGATAAGCATATCCAGATAATTAATCAGGCTGGACATCGTTGCTAGAACCGCCTGGCTTGTTTCGTGTTGGGCGCCTTTTAGCAGCCTAACGGCTTGGCTAATGTCGCGCTGGCCAGATAGGGACAATAGAATCGACTCGCGTAATAACTTGACTTTGTCCGTCGTTGATAGTTCGTCGAATGATTTGGCCAATCTGGCTAGCATGGCATCGTCGTAACTGACAATGAAGTGTGCCTGGTTGTCAATGTTTAAATGTATTAACTGATTGGGATCGGTGAGTTTAACAGTCAATTCTTTTTGATTCATAATCTCTGGTAGTTCGGCGACGTTGCTAAATAATGGGACGGGCCAGACCTTATTTTCATCCGGCTTGCCATTAGTTAGAAATTCTGTTTGCGTGAGAGTTAGGGTGTCTCCGTTAAGGCTGGCGGTAATAATTGGATAGCCCGGTCTGGTTAGCCAAGGATTCATTAGTGCCTTAACATCTAGATCACTATTTTTAGACAAAGCCTGCCACAAATCGTCGGCTACTGTGTTGCTATACTGATGCTGCTTAAAGTAATCGGTTAGGGCGGCTCGGAAGTTTGATTCACCGATGATAGAGCGAAGCATCTTTAGGAGACGCTCACCCTTTGCGTAAACAATCGAACTGTCAAATAAGGTGGCTATTTCATCTGGCGATTTCACCTCTTGCTGAACGGACTGAACGCCTGGCACGGCATCACGCTTTAGAGCTGATGATACATCACTGGTTTCAAATCCGTCCCAGATATGATATTGCGGGTAAATATGGTCAACAGCGGTGTGTTCCATTAAACTGGCGAAACTCTCATTAAGCCATAGGTCATTCCACCATTTCATAGTCACTAAATTGCCGAACCACTGGTGAGAGATTTCATGGGTGATTACAGTGCTGATCGATTCGCGAGAGGCTTCGGCAGTATTTTCTGTGACCAGCATGGCTGTTTCGCGATATGTAATAAGCCCCCAGTTCTCCATGGCGCCAGCTGAAAAGTCAGGCAGGGCAACATTATCGAGCTTTGGCAGTGGATAGTCTATGCCAAAGTAGTCCTCGTAGAACTCAATTGATTTAATGGCTGTATCAAGTGCGTAATCAAGCGACTCTATTGGCTGGGCTGGTGTGGCGTAGGTGCTAACCTCGACCCCACGATTGGTTTTACCAGATCGGCTGATTAGTCGACCACCAACAAAGGCTAATAAATAGGTCGACATGCGTGGAGTGGTGTCAAATGTCCAAGTGTCGCCGTCTTTGTGCCCCGGCATGTTAGATAGAATAATCGTGTCATCGGGGTCGGTTGAAGTAATGGAGACGTCGAAGGTTGCCTTGGCTTCGGGTTCATCAATACAGGGAAAACACTGGCGAGCGTAATGAGATTCAAATTGGGTGGCAAACAGTTCTTTGTCTTGGCCATCTAACCTATATTTACATAAATATAGACCGTTCATAGCTGTTTCATTGATACGTCCTGCAAAACTAACTGCAATGGAGGTGGCTTGCGTATCAATGGCTAGTTCATCGTCATTTAATTGCCAAGTTGGGTGGGTTTGTTCGTCAGTGGTGACTGATTTAATTTCCAGGTCCTTGGCGTGTAGATAAGCTTTGTCAGACAGGGGTTGGCCTGTTATGATCACTTGGCCGCTGAATTGCCGGTTTTTCTTGTCGATAGTTAGGTTTAGTTGATAATTGTCTGGCTTGAAGTAGTTAATTAAGTGCTTAATTGTGTTCATAAGTGTATTGTATCTGGCGACTGTGAGACGGTCAATGAAAGTGATGAGTCGTCCTGATATACTAAATATATGAATCAATATTTGCAGGTAATAGAGCAGGCGGCGATAATTTTCCCAATAGTTGCCCTGTTAATAACATTGCCCTATTTGATTTATAACTATCGTAAGCGTGGTTCAGTGATGAGCTTGCGAGTGGTCATAGTTTATTCCTTTATTCTGTACCTGCTGTGTTGCTATTTTTTGGTGATATTACCGTTGCCATCGCAGGAATATGTGGCCAGCCTGACTGGTCCAACTAGTCAACTAATTCCGTTTACTTTTGTAGCAGATATAGTGCGTGAGGCTCATCTGGCTGCATCTGGTGGCCTGGACGATGCTATAAAATCAATTCTAGTTAACCGGGCATTTTATCAGGTAATTATGAACCTGTTGATGTTTGTACCGTTAGGTATTTACCTGCGTTATTACTTCCATTGCTCATTTAAAAAGACAGTGTTTATCTCGTTTTTGCTGTCGTTATTCTTTGAGTTAACGCAACTAAGCGGCCTATACTTTATCTATCCACGTGGCTATCGATTATTTGATGTTGATGATTTGATGATTAATACGGTTGGCGGTGTCGTCGGTTATTTGCTAGCTGGACCATTGACGAAGTTGTTGCCTAGCCGAGCTGATATAGACCAGGCAAGTTATCGTCGTAGCCAAAAAGTTTCGTTATTGCGTCGATTGGTCGCTTTATTCTGCGATTTAATTGCCATGATGATTATCGCTGGCTTGGTAGGCATTGGCATGAATCTGTTAGGTGTACATACGCCAGACCTGGGCGTTTTAGCTTCGACTGGATTAATTCTGATTGGCTACTTCGGCGTTCTACCGTCGTTGATGAATAGCCAAACTATCGGACACAAGCTGACTAGGCTGCAGGTGGCTAGGGTAAGGGGTGGCCCAGCCAGGTGGTATCAACATGTTGGACGGATTATTTGCGTGGGGCTGGTGTTTATCGCAATACCAGTCGGCCTGGTTTACGGTGTATTGTATATGTTGCAGATCGGCTACGTGAGTGGCGAGGGGGCGGTTGTTTTGTGCCTGGCTATAGCTGTAGCCTATGTGTTTATCATACTATTAGAGTTGGTCAGAGCTGCCATCCGTCGGCCACTATTCTACGAACGGTGGACGGATACGCGTTTGATATCTACGACATCTATTAAGCCGCTGGTTAAGCAACAAACAATCGACTCAGCCGAGCCAATTGATGAGACTGGCGAAGCGCCAAAAAAGAGTAACGATTAATATTGTGTAAATGGCGATCGTTTGCTAATATAGTAGTAGCAATTCCGGCCGGCAGGTCGGACTTTTTAGTAGAAAGGAGTATATGGAAGGATTAGATATTAAGCAGCTGTCCGCCACTATTCGTGCAATAGCCGATGAAAAGAATCTACCTGAGGAAACTGTTTTGCAGGCTGTCGAGGCTGCTATTGCCGCTGCTTGGCGCCGCGATAATGGTGATCGCGATATGAATGTACGCGCTGTGTTAAACCAGAATGATGGTACGGCTAAAATTATTGTGCATTATGATGTTGTCGAGACTCCTGAGGGTATTGGCCAAATTACCCTAGATGAGGCAAAGAAGATCGACAAAGATGCCTTGCTAAATGGTGTTATCGAACAGGAGTACGAGGCGACGAGTTTTGGTCGTGTGGCGGCGCAAACCGCTAAGCAGGTGCTGATGCAAAAATTGCGTGAGTATGAACGCGAAAGCTTGGCCAGGGAGTATGACGATAAGGTTGGCAAGCTAATTACCGGAACTGTCGCTAGGGTTGAGCCACGCGTTGTTCGCATTGAGTTAGGCCATGGTGAGGGCATTATGCCGGCTAGCGAGCAGATTCCCGGCGAGCGCTTAATGGTTGGCAGTCGAGTACGTGTTCTGCTAAAAATTATTGACCGTGAAAGCAATCGTGGACCAACGATTATTTTGTCGCGTGCTGATCCAAACTTTGTTAAATTGCTATTCATCCAGGAAGTCCCTGAAACAGAAACTGGTGCTGTCGAGATCAAGGCGATTGCCCGTGAGGCTGGACGTCGCACTAAAATTGCCGTCTATAGTGGTAATAACGAAATTGACCCAGTTGGGACCTTTGTCGGAACCAAGGGTGTTCGGGTTCAGGCCGTTATGAATGAAATTGGCGATTCTGAAAAGATTGATATCATCACCTATGATAACGATTCGCGTAATTATATCGCCAATGCTCTCAGCCCAGCCGAAATTGATCGGATTGATCTGGACGAAGACGAGAAGAAGGCGACGGTGTACGTGGCGCCTCAGCAACAGTCCGTGGCTATTGGCAAGCAAGGGCAAAATGTTCGGCTAGCTTCGCAGCTGACTGGTTATTCAATCGACATTGTTGCCGAGGGTGAATAAATTTTGACCAAAACTGGCGAATTGCCGAAAACGATAGCTGGCACTCTTGATAGTAGAGTGCCAGTTTGTTATTATTAAAATTATGGATGCCGAGAAGCGTTTTACGGACAACGCCAGGATGGCAGTTCTTCAGGCTGAAGTGCTGGCTCATCTTAGCCAGTCTTCGTTGATTGAGACTAGCCACCTATTGTTAGCTATTGCCAACCAGGAAAACTCAGTAGGTGCCAAGGTCCTGCGAGATTTTAATCTAGACGTGTCCACCTTGCGCCGCGAGGTTGATATAAAGCCTGGGGTAGTAGTAGCTGGCGGGACGTCAATGATGCGCTTTTCTAGGGCGATGGAATTGACCATGGAAATGGCAATGGCATTGGCTAAGGAAATGCGTCAGGGTCGATGTGGTACGGCACATATCCTGTACGCCATCCTAAGCCAACGCCGTTCGCGTGCTGTTAAATTATTATCAGATCAACAAATAGATATCGATAAGCTATCTGGTGAGTTGGCTAAGTATCTTGACGGCTCGTCGATGCCGGATGAGGGCTTTGAACTTGACGAGGATACTCAAGAGGAATCTTGGCGTTCGCGTTTTTCGCCAGGTCGAGGGGGTAGATTAGCGACAACAATCCTTGAGATATACTCGACCGATCTGACTAAATCGGCTAAGGACGGTAAGTTGGATCCGGTTATCGGGCGGGATCAGGAAATTGATCGGTTGATCACGATTATTAGCCGTCGAACAAAAAATAATCCGATTCTGATTGGCGAAGCGGGCGTTGGTAAAACGGCAGTTGTCGAGGGGCTGGCTCAACGAATTGCTAGTGGTAAGGTGCCGGATTTTCTGTCGAATCGGCGGGTCCTTGAGGTTGATTTGGCGGCCATGGTGGCTGGTACGAAATACCGTGGTCAGTTTGAGGAGCTCCTAAAATCATTAATCAAGGAAGCTGAAAAGGACGACCGAGTTATTCTCTTTATCGATGAAGTGCATTTGGTTGTTGGTACTGGTGCAGCCGAGGGTAGCATGGACGCGGCTAATTTGCTAAAACCGGCACTAGCTAGGGGCAAGATTCATCTAATCGGGGCGACGACCAATGATGAGTATCGTAAATATATTGAAAAAGATGCTGCTCTAACGCGACGAATGCAGCCTGTAGCAATTGACCAGCCAAGCGCTAAAGATACGGTTCGTATTCTAACTGGTCTGGCACCAAAATATGAGGAATATCATCATGTTCGTGTGTCCAAGGCGGTTATCGACGAGATAGTCCGTTTAAGCGAACGTTATCTAACCGAGCGACAACAGCCCGACAAAGCCATTGATGTTTTAGATGAAACTGCCGCTCGTGTTCACGTGGCTAACGCTAATAGCGACGTAGCGAATGAGTTGAGGGATTGTCAATCTGAAATCGATAAGTTGACGGCAGATATGGAACAGGCCGTTTCCGAGGAAGATTACGAGCATGCCGCCCTATATAAAATGCGTATTAGTCAGCTAAAGGAAAAGGTTGAGACATTGCAGAGCTCGCAAACCGAAGCAGGCTATACCACCATTAAGTTGAATGACGTAGCTGCGACAGTCAGTCGGATGACTGGTGTGCCACTAGAACAACTAAGGCGCTCCGAGATAACTAAATTGGTTAATCTAGAAAAACGCTTGTCTAAACGAGTAATTGGTCAAGACCAAGCCGTGTCAGTTGTGTCGCAGGCCATTCGGCGATCTCGGGCGGGGATATCCGATCCAAACCGACCAATTGGCTCATTTATCTTCCTAGGCCCAACTGGTGTTGGCAAAACTGAGCTAGCCAGGGTATTGGCTGACGAGGTCTTTGGATCTCCAGATAGCTTAATTAAGGTTGATATGAGCGAGTTTTCTGAGCGTCATACTGTATCACGTTTGGTTGGGGCTCCCGCTGGCTATGTCGGTTATGATGACGGCGGCCAGCTGACCGAGCGAGTCCGTCGACAACCGTATTCAGTTGTTCTGTTCGACGAGATAGAAAAGGCTCATCCAGATGTGTTTAACGTGTTGTTACAGATTTTAGAGGACGGAGTGTTGACTGACGGTCACGGCAAGAGAGTTGATTTCCGTAACTGCGTCATCATATTGACCAGCAATATCGGGGCAGCTGAAATGGCTAACGATGCAGTTGGCTTTACGGTCGGTCGCGATGAGCAGAGCGAGTCCTTGGCGGATGATCGCAAAGAAGTCGTTATGAAGGCACTACGCAGTTCGATGCGCCCAGAACTTTTGAATCGCTTTGACCAGATAGTAATGTTTAACAGCCTAGGACAAAAAGAGATTAGTCTAATCTTTGATCTACTGCTAGATGATTTGAATAAGCGTCTGTCGGGTAAAGGTATGGCGATGATGGTCTCACCTAAGCTAAAACGCTGGTTAATTGAACGTGGCTACGATAGCAAAATGGGCGCTCGTCCATTGCGGCGCATAATCCAAAACGAGCTAGAACGGGTGGTTGCTGATCAGATTATCGGCGGTAAACTTCGTCGAGGTGATATAGTGCGAGCCGACTTAAAGGGTGATAAGGTTGTTCTAGTTCAACAATCAGAACATGCCTCGTCTCGCCGTTCGACGGCCAAAGTATCGTAGCCTGATATAATGAATGACATATGGCAAAGGCGAAAACAAAGTTTGTTTGTCAGCAGTGTGGGGCAAGCTTCCCCAAATGGGCTGGTCGTTGCGAGAACTGTGGTGCGTGGAATTCATTGCTAGAAACTACTCCAGAGTCAGTTGGTAAATCTGCTGTGTCGCGGTCATCTGGTCGCAAAATTAATGCTAAGAGAATTGGTGATGTCAAGGTTGACCAAGTAAGCAAGCGAATTGACACTGGTATCGCCGATCTAAACCAAGTTCTAGGTGGTGGCTTAATGCCGGGTGGCGTAACACTAATCGCCGGACAGCCAGGAATTGGTAAATCAACTATTTTGATGCAATTGGCGTCTTTTATCTCAAAAAGCCAGAAGGTTTTATATGCCAGTGGTGAGGAATCGGCCTCACAGGTAAAACTACGGGCTGAGCGATTAGGTGCAACTGGTTCGGACAACTTGTATTTAACGGCAACGACCTCAGCTGATGATGTTGCAACTACAATCAGTAGTGGCGATTATCAACTGGCTATTGTTGATTCAATGCAAACTATGGCAATGGCTGAGGTGTCCAGTGCCCCAGGAACAGTGAGTCAGATTACCAATAGTGCGAATATTATTATTCGGGCTGCCAAGGCTGCTAATACTTCAGTAATCCTGGTTGGACATATCACCAAGGAGGGGTCGATTGCTGGCCCCAAGGTCTTGGAGCATCTAGTGGACGTCGTGCTAAGTTTTGAGGGTGATCGTTATGGTGGGTTTAAAATGATCCGGGCAGTCAAAAATCGCTATGGCTCTACATCTGAGGTGGCTATTTTTGATATGACCGATCAGGGGCTAAAGATTGTTGAAAATCCTAGTGCAGCTTTATTGGAGGAGCGAGCCGATACTGATGGTTCGATTGTCCTGGCAACATTAGAGGGCAATCGACCGTTGCTAGTTGAAATTCAAGCATTGGTTAATAAGAGTAATTTTGGCTATCCCAAACGGGCAGCTAGTGGATTTGATGCAAATCGCCTGACGTTGTTGGTTGCAGTGTTAGAGCGTCGTACTAAATTGGACTTATCGGACAAGGATATTTTTATTAACGTTGTTGGTGGGCTAAAGTTAAATGATCGGGCAGCTGACCTCGCGGTCTGCATGGCTATAGCTTCGGCAGCTGCCGAACGCAAGTTGCGCGATGGGGCGGTGGTTTTTGGTGAGATTGGTCTGGGTGGAGAAATTCGTTCGGCCAGTATGCCAGAAAAGCGCATTGCTGAGGCTAAGAAGCTGGGCTTTAAGTATGCTATTGCGCCACGCAGCGCCGCTAAAAACAAGTTTGTTGTTCCAGCAACTGACTTGCGCGACGCGCTAAACCAACACCTTCATCGCAAGTAACCTGTAGTCTTGCGCGCCCTATTCATTTGGTGTATTATAAGCTTATAGATAATAGATAAATCGTAATAGCTAAACACAAAAAGGTACCCCCATGAAACACACTCCCCTCATCAAAGCAACTATTGCTGTGACTGGTCTAGTCACAGCATTAACCCTAGGCGTTCTTCCCGCCAACGCCCTCACCATCAACTTTGACCTAAACGGTGTTGCTCCCGT
>CALXTC010000004.1 GCA_944391325.1 uncultured Candidatus Saccharibacteria bacterium
TCTGATCACGCTCTGCGTCAGTTAGAACGCCCTGTTTGGCCAGCATTTTTACATGTGCAATACTACCCCGAATATCCTGACGGTATAGACGACGATCAAAACTAATTGATGCATTAAAGTCATACGCCAATTTATCGGTTTGGTGCGTAAAGCGACCACCCCATAGTTGTGCCATATTAGCCTCCCGTCAGTTAATTACTTATCTAGTTAATTATATCTAAGTATTGGCTATCGTGGCAACTTCGCTAATAGTTGGGAAATGCTGTCCCCGCCAGCTGTGGTAGACGCTGCCATCATCCATAATGGCAATGATGGTCGGGTATTCAACAATGTCGTACAAACGACAGAATGACATGCCGTCGCGTGTATCTGGGTTAATTGTTTCAATATCTTTACCAGTGCGAAATCGATAATCACGAATAAACGACTCAACCGTCATCCGGTGTTCCGAGGCTTCCCGATAAACAATGACTATGCGCATAGGTCATTACTCCTTTCTGTTTTTCTTTTCCCGTAGCTCGTCCAATACCTGAACAAACTCATCCGCACTCTTAAACTCACGGTAAACACTGGCAAATCTGACATAGGCCACTTCATTGCGATTAGCCAACTCATCTAGGACAAAATCACCGATCTGTCTGCTAGTAATTTCCAGCTCGCCTAAGGAATAAATTCTATCCTCAACACAACTAACGATGTTGTCTATCTCTGTCTCAGAGGTCAAAAACTTGCCAACTGAACGCTGAATAGCGTTATATAGTTTTTGCCGATCAAATAAAACCTTGCGCCCATCACGCTTATTAACAGCAATATTTGGTCGCTCAACTCGCTCGTATGTAGTAAACCGATTAGCACATTCTAAACATTCACGACGACGCCTAATAGCACTGCCCGCATCGCGGGATTCAATAACCTTGCTGTCATCGCAGCCACATTTCGGGCAGTGCATAATATATTATCTATTTATCCTTTTTGCGATGGAAACGTCGACGCAGGAAACTAGGTGCATCATAGGCCGAGTCCTCATCATCGGTGGCATCATCGCCCATGGCATCACCACCAAGATCATCCTGGCTATCTGGCACCTCTGGCAAACGGTTGCTATCAATGGCATCATCATCAATATGACTGTCAGCATCGGCTGCCTCAGCCACCTCCGTGCTGTCCTCTGGCCAGCGCCAACCCGACTGTGAGTCGTTGTCATTGCTGAAGCCGTCAACATCGTTAGTGGTAACCGAGCTATCGGCATCGTTATCTAAATCAATTTTTGATAGGTCAATTTCCCCCATCCCAGAAACAGTATCGGCCGGGGTTTTAACGTTTGAGCCTGACACAGGAGCAGCCGAAGATACTGGTAGGTTATCACCAGCCCGCTTAGCCCCGCTGTCACCGGTAAAGTAATCAGCGTCAAAGCCAGTAGCAACCACGGTGACAATCAACTCGTCGTCCATTTCTGGCTTCAGGGTTGCACCAAAGATAATGTTAGCCTCGGGCGAAACAGCCGCTGTAATAATTTCCGCAGCCTCCTGAACCTCTGACATAGACATATCATAGCCACCGGTGACGTTGAACAATACACCCCTGGCACCATCAATGCTAACTTCAATAAGTGGTGACTCAATTGCCTGTTTAGCGGCCTTTTCGGCACGATCATCGCCGCTAGCCCGGCCAATGCCCATTAGGGCTGAGCCGGCGTTGCTCATAATCGCCTTGACGTCAGCAAAGTCAAGGTTAATCAAGCCATTTTCGGTAATCAGTTCACTAATGCCCTGGACCCCCTGGCGCAAGACATCATCAGCAATCTTGAACGTTTCCAATAGTGGCGTGCGACGATCGATTGTCTGTAGTAGACGGTCATTGGGAATCGTAATTAAGGTATCAACTGTTTTAGCAAGATTATTAACACCATATTCGGCATTGCGACGGCGACGTTCACCCTCAAAGCTGAATGGACGGGTGACAACACCAACTGTCAGAACACCCAATTCACGGGCCAGTTGCGAAACAACAGGACCGGCACCTGATCCCGTACCGCCACCAGCACCAAAGGTAATAAAGGCCATGTCAGCACCCTGTAGAGCCTTTTTAATGTCCTCGGCGCTTTCATTAGCTGCTGCCTCGCCAACCTTAGGGTCGGCACCAGCACCTAAGCCACGAGTCGTTTCCTTGCCGATGTGAATCTTGACATCGGCCTTGGAATGACGCAAAGCCTGTGCATCAGTATTAATTGCGATGAACTCGACACCCTTAATCCCAGTGTCCTTCATTCTGTTGACAGCCGCACCGCCAGCACCGCCAACGCCGACCACTTTGATGACAGCCGTAGACTGGATCTCCGCGGGCTTAACCTCTGGCATATTCCCTCCTAAAACAGTTTATTTGCATTGTCGCCATTATATCACCTGAATTGCAGGATTATCAAGCAATAGGCTAATGTTAATTCAGCCTATTGTTATACATTAACTAATTGGACTTGCGATTAAATAACCCGCCAATTTTAGCAATCAATCCGCCGATGATGCCACGATGCTCGGCACCAGACCCGTTGCCCATATCAATACCCGACTCTGCAGAATATTCCAGCAAGCCCAGGGCCGTCGTCCAGCCAGCATCCCTAATCTGTTCGGTGACGCCCTTGTAATTTTGTGGCTTGTATACACGAGCATTCATCTGTAAGGCGACACGAGCATAATCAACAATTCCACGCAAATTAGCGCCACCACCAGTCAGCACGGCTCCACCTGGTAGGTTAGCCTGACGCTTAATGCGCTTTAGCTCGCGATTAATTAGCTCAAACAATTCAGATAGACGAGCCTCAACAATATCGTCAACCAACTCGGTATCAAATTCCAACCGGCGTTGCGATTGGCCACTGCCAACCCTAATGGCGACATGCGACTCATTACCACGGCGCAACTTGGGCGAGGCGACAGCATGTTCAACCTTGACCTGTTCAGCCACATCCAGATCGGCCTTTAGGCCAATAGCCAAATCAGTTGTGATATTATTTGACCCCACCGGCAAGACCTTGATGTCAATAACGTCGCCGTCCTCGTAAACAACAATATTGGTGGTTGAATGTCCGATATCAATCAATACTGCCCCGTTTTCCTTTTGCTGGTCAGTTAGGGCAATATTAGCGGCCGCCAGTCCAGCTGGTGAATATGGTTTGGCAGGTTTTAACAGAGCCTTTTCTGAAACCTGGTCAAGATTTTTAATATGAGGCGTCAGAGCCGTCACCATATAGGCATCGACCTCTAGACGTACGCCAGACATATCAATCGGGTCACGGACACCGTCCTGGTTGTCCACCCTAAATAAATGTGGAACAACACTAATAATTTCCCGATTGGGCGACATCTTAACCTGGGCAGCCGCGTCAACCACCCGATCAATTTCGTTTGGTGTAATGGGTCGCGATTGATCAACAGTTATCAGACCGTGCGACGACATGCCATTAATATGGGAGCCGTTAATTGACACAACAGCCTCACCAATATTCAGTCCACTCATTCGCTCGGCAGCGCCAATCGCCTTGTCCACCGACATGGCTACCTTGTTGATGTCGACCACTGTTCCCTTGCGCATGCCCTGATTAGGTTGCAGACCAACGCCAACAATAGTTAGTTGTCGATTCGCATCAAGTTCACCCTGGCCACCAGCCGGAATAGCACCAATCACCACTCGCACATTACTAGTGCCAATATCAACCCCAACTGCGTATCTGTTTTCGTTCATTATGGCGTTATTATAACACGCTCAAGGTAAATGACAAAAAGACTACAGCGTAGTAATAATTTCCGGGCCATCATCGTGCAACAAAACAGTATGTTCAAAATGTGCCGCCAGCGATCCATCGCGCGTGCGAATACCCCAGCCCGATGGATCATCCTGGACCACCTTCCAACTACCCAGCGTCGCCATCGGCTCAATTGCCAATGCATTACCCACCGGCACCAAAACGCCACCGTGACGATGACCATAGTTCGGCACATCGGGATCCTCATGCATGGTTCGCCCAATACCGTGTCCAACCAGGTCACGAACGACACCTAGATGAGCCCGCTCTAGCACCGACTCGACGGCCGCCCCAATATCGCCGGTTCTGACCTCACCCTTAATTGCGTCAATTCCAGCATATAGGCTGCGTTCAGTAGTCGATAACAACAGTTTTTTAGCCCCCGTTGGTTTCTCATCATCGGTCAACATGGTAAAGGCACTATCGGCCTTCATGCCACCAACATCAATTACCAGATCAAAGCTAATTACATCGCCCCTTTCCAGTGGTATGTCATTCGGCACACCATGCACCACCATATCGTTAATACTAATACAGATTACACCTGGGAAATTAACCTCTGGATCTAGGTAGGTAGCATGAGCACCACGAGCCTTTATCTCACGGGCAAACCAGTCGTTTAACTCGCGTCCAGTCACCCCCTCGACCACCTCCCTACGCACATCACGATACAGACTGGCCAAGATTTTACCAGCCTCGCGCATATGATCTATTTCAGCAGCCGTAAAATTAGCCGCTCGAACCATTTTTGCCATACCGGATATTATATCACCTTAAATGGCTAATAATTTCCTCGATTTGGTCATGAACCTGACCCACCGAGCGATTGCCAGCAACTCGCTCAATCAAGACGCCCTGCTCGTCCAAGTAGTCCAAAATTTCCTGGCCCTGCTCGGCAAAAATATTTAGACGGCGCTCAATAGCATCTGCAGTGTCATCGCTACGACCTCGCAAGGCTAGACGACGCATTATCTCCTCGCGACCAACATCTAGCACAATTACAACCTCTATACCACCATTACCCCGTTTGGTTAGGTAATCTATTAGCGCCTCAGCCTGGTCTAAACTGCGAGGATAGCCATCTAGAATAATCGTCGACAAATCCGGTTCACGATCCAGACGCTCAGCCACTAGACGATTAGTAATTCGCCCTGGTAGTAATTCCCCCTTAGCCAAGGTAGCCCTGATTTCTGGGTCGGTCTGTTCACGCAGAACAGCCCCAACACTAATCCATTGCCAGCCATGGCGAGCCGCTAATATCTGTCCCTGCAATGATTTACCCGACCCAGCTGGACCAAACATTAGAATCATTGGGCGAAATACTCCCTGACCATTGCAGCAATAGCTGCACCATCGGCTGCATTACCAATCTCAACCTTGGCCTGACCCATAATCCGACCAAAGTCCTGCTTCTCGTAGCCACCATTCACAATAATTTCAGCCACCTTGACTCGCAGTTCATCGGCGGTCAATTGTTTGGGTAAATATACCATCAGGATATCCCGTTCAGCGACCTCTTTGTCGGCTCGCTCGTTATCACCAGCCTGGCGATAAACCTCGATTGCGTCATTGCGTGATTTGACCTCGCGGGCAATAACCGCCTCAATTTCCTGGTCATCTAGCACGCTACCGGCGCCCTTTTCCACTTCCCTGTATTTAATTGCCGACTTTAGTCCGTTTAATGTTGTTTTGCGAACCTCGTCGTGGTTTAACATTGCCTGCTTAAAGTCGGAATTTATTTGTTCAATCAAGCTCATTCTGGTTATCCTTTCACTTACATTGTATCAGGAAAAATGGGCGAGACCAATGGTCTCGCCCGCAGGTACAATGCTACGCTCTGCTATCACCTCCCCAGGTTCTCATTCATCTTGTCGGCGACTAATGTCAATGTATATAGTGCCACGGCAAACATCTGTATTATATGATGCTGAGTAATTAAACCCAACCAGAGATAGACTAGGATAATTAGGCAGAAAGGTATCGTGATCAGCAATACGACCATAAAGTGCGAACTGGCCACTACTTTCAGCGATTAGTTCATCCACGTTAACCTTAATTCGCAATGGCATGAAGTTCAGTCGTGCCATATGATGCCTATCCCACACCTCTGGGCAACCTCGAACCAGCAACGATACCAGACTAGGCACCTTACACCTGGCGCAACCATCCGTAGCGGCTGGACGAGCCTTGATCTCTAGCATGCTATTAGCCGCTCGCTTGACACGAATCTCATCGTCACCACCTGAGATCCTTAGACTCAAGATATCTCGACCTTGCTCAGTACGGCTAGGCCGGTATCCCGGAGTCTCCGACAGAGTACTTAGATACTTAGCAGTTACGTTCGACATTGTCATGATATACCCCCCTAATCGAACGTTGGTAGCACCACTATAATTTTAACATAAAACCCGCCCCACCAGGGGCGGTAAAGTTAAGATGAGTGAGGCTATCGCCTCAACCATGATTTTAGCATAAAAATCGCCCCAGATGGGGCGACATGTCAATCCGCGACTATCCAGCCAAATTAGCGAGACGATTTTAGCAGACCTAGACGAATCTGCATGGTCTTCTCAGCCTTGCGCTGCTCACGCAGAATAGCGGCATTGCGACGCTCGCGCTTGCTCTGCGGCTTGCTGAAACGCTGAGCTGACTTAGCCTTAGCGATTACGCCAGACTGTAGCACGCGACGATTAAAGCGGCGAAGCAGGTTTTCATTAGCCTCACGCGCATCTTTCCTCTTCACTGTAATCATATCCATAGCATAATATCAGATGTAAATAAATATTTCAATATACGAATCTGGCGGGCAACCCAACTGGGCTGCCCGCCATTAAAGAGCGTGATTCTATCTACCTAAGAGGCGACCCTTAGTTAAACCTCGAGGACAGCTCAGTGACATAAAACTGAATAGTCCCGTCGCCGCTAATAACACCGGTATAGTATTCCGGCTGATCGCTAATCGACGGCTTGCGCGAGCGCATCCAATAGACGCGGTTGAGCTGTTCAGACGCCCCGGGGTGCCTATTGAATTCACAGACCTTATCGTCAACAACTGGGTGAGGTCTACCACCCAGCACCCTCATCGTAATGGGGTTAATATCCACGTCCATGCCAACTAGGGCGTAGACGTGAAAGCAGGCCTCCTTAATCTGGCCCTGCGCATCGTGATAATCGGGAAAGCGATAGTCAGTCGACTGCGTCAGTAACAGCAGTCTGTCATCGTCGTAAAGTCCATCATCGCGACGGATATAAATAGGCCGATCCTCATACCGGTGCTCGCTGATATACAGATCCGTGTACAGCTCGTAAATCTCCCTCGGGCAACGAATCGCTCCGGCTTCCTCTAAAAACCTGTACAGATCCAGCGCCGGATCATGCCTGTTCTTGGCGTAAATTGCCCGGAATGCTGCCCGCCAAGCCTCCTTCTGGTTATCAATCTTGGCCTGGGTTTCGGTTAGTTGTCGCCAATAGTCATAGCTACCATACGCACGATCCACCTTGTCTCTCAGCATTCGATCCGACTGATCCATCTCAATCATTACAGCCCCCTTTGCATCGACACTGTTTGATGACCAATAGAGAGTAGATAGTAATCAAAAGTCCACTCTAGACCCAATATCTAGAGCTTGCAAATTATAGCATATTATGTCATAAGATGCAATACGACCCGCCGCAGCGGGTCATATTGTGCATACTTGTTATATAAACTTTAGGCAACTAATCACGTAAGCCACGCTCATAATCTATCACTTGCTCACGACTAGAGTAGGTAGTGCCGTCACTGGCTCGATAGAGGTCTTTCAATGCAACCTTAGCCACTTCTGGGGCATGGCGAAGAGTCGGCTGCTCCTGAGCTGTTTCAACGGCTTCTGCCTGATCGCCCCGATCAATTGCTCGATCACGCTGGGCAGCATTGCCTTCCTGTTGTTGCCACTGCTCGGCGCTAGGGTTTTCTGCCTGAGGCATATCATCTAGTTGTCGGGCAGTATTTCCGTTATTCATTGTGTGTTTTCTTCCTTTCCTTGATTTACTGTTTATTTTTGTTTTTCGCAAATCAATACTCAGATACTATCACACTTATGTTTATTTGTCAACTATTATGCCATTTTTGGCGAGGTTGGCTATACTCGCTCCATTCTTAATAATTTACCCTGGACGCTAACATCGCCATTCCATTCGTTTAGAGACGGCTCAATTAAAACATTAACTCGCACGGCTTCACCGAATTCCCCCGGCTCGATTAAAAACCGATCAGCTGAATTAAACGCCACCACTTGCAATCGGCTATCATTATCATCAACCAACGTATAGCGAACATGTTGCAGGCTTGCCCCCATCAGCCGTCGTTCCACAACAATCACATTAGTCAGTTGGATAACAGGAGCCGGGTTAGCCTCGCCGAATGGTTCCAATAGATCAAGGTTTTGCACTGCCTGAACTGTCAGCACAGCCAAGTCTGTTGTTTCTATATCAGGGGTTGGATATAAATATTTTGTTTGATTTGTCAGTTTTAACGAGGCGTAATAGTCATTAATTGCCTGACACCATCGCACAAAATTATCAGCAGCGACCGTAATGCCGCCAGCCGCCGCGTGTCCCCCGCCCTTTTCCAGTAGTGTGCTAGTAGCATTGATGGCAGCGGCGATTGAAAAGTCGCCAAAGCTACGACCCGACCCCTTAATAAAACCATCATGGCGGCTGCAGACAAAGGTGGGCCGCTCAACAGCCTCCTCAATTTTTGAGGCAACAATGCCGACCACGCCCTCATGCCAGTCATCACCAACGGCAATAGCGACTGGATTAGTTGTATCAATTTGCTGAATGGCCTGGTCATATATTTCACCCTGCCACGATTTGCGTTGACTATTTAACTGATTTAGTTGTCCAGCTAATTCCAACGCCCGTTCGTTATCCTGGGTTGATAACAACTCAATTGCTAGGCTAGCGTGAGCCAAGCGCCCCGCCGCATTAATGCGTGGACCCAACATAAAGCCAATCGCCCGTGAGTCAATCTGCGATAACTCGATGCCAGCCACGGCCGCCAATGCCTTAACGCCCGGTCGACGCGTCTTAGCAATTACTCTCAGCCCCCAATAGACAATTGCCCGATTCTCGTCAGTTAGGCCAACTATATCGCTAACTGTCGCTAGGGCGACTAAATCCAGCAACCATTTCTCCTGCCCGGCAGGTAAAGCCTCGGGTTTAGCCAACTGCAATGCCTGAACAAGCTTAAAAGCCACCCCACAGCCGCACAAATCCGCAAAAGGATACAGCGTAGCAGATTGCTTGCGATTCTTAAGTACTAACTTATCGTTATAAAGTCCACTGTTATCTCGCACCAATATTTTGGGGTCTACAACAGCTACAGCTGCGGGCAAGTCATCACGTGGCGTGTGATGATCAGTGATAATAACATCAATGCCCAACTGTTTAGCGTATTCTACCTCGTCAAACGACACGATCCCATTGTCGACAGTCAGAATTAACTGGGTGCCAGACTGGCTAAGCTTATCTATCGCCATCCTATTTAGACCATAACCCTCAGCGAAACGATCTGGAACATAATAGTCGACCAATAGACCGAATCGCGGTAGCGCATCAAGCAGTAGCGCCGCCGCAGTCGTACCATCAACATCATAATCGCAATAGATAGTGACCCGCTCACCCTTTTCTACCGCTAAAAGTAGCCGTTCTACCGCCCGATTCATATCAGGCAGTAGCATTGGGTCGTAATTGGTTGCGTCATAATCTGGATTTAAAAAATCCAGCTTGGATTTATTGGATCGGTAGCCCCGTTTATTCAAAATCTGTCGTGTTAATGGACACAGATCACCAAGACTGACCATCAACGACTAATCATCCCGCCATGGCCACCACGTGGTCGATGATTAGATAGTTGCTGTGACTTGATCACAATCGCCTGTAACTCCTTGAAAATAGGAAAGCTTTTGTTAGTTGAATAAATTTTCGTATTACCGCGTTTTTCAGAAATCAGAAACCCCGCCTTTTCCAAACGACGTAGCTCGCGTTGGATATTACCCGGGTCCTCCTTGATTAATTTAGCTAATCCCCTAACATGCGTCTTGAAATCTGGATATTTCGCATACACCACGATTATTTTTCGTCGCACTCGCGATGTAATAAAAACATCAAGCATTAATATCCCCCTCTTATTTTCACCTTAGCCTAGCATTATTGCTTATGGCTGATTATGTTGTAAATATGTTAGCAGATTTAGACACAAGCCGCAAGAACGGACGAGGCCCCCTGCCTAAACGACAGGGGGCCAAGTGCCAGAACACTAGCAGAAACAGACTGCGATGCCTAGCGTGGATCGACAGAACGATCAACCCAGTCCTCGATGCGTCCGCCCAGATTGGTGTGACGGATTTGTAGCCAGGTGATCATAATGATCGAAATCCAGCAGCAAACTATCATGATACTGCAGAGCTCTCCGTCGGCATCGAACAAAGTCGCATTTGCCGTCGGAGCCGCAATGGCAAAAAATGCCAGCGGCATAAGCATCGATTCCGTCGAGAACCACTTTAGATCCCCATAGTCACTGTCGCCCGCTCGGAAAACGCCACGGCTCACCAGAGCCACCAGCACAGTCAGCCAGATGATGTACGACACAGGCGTGAAAACTCCACCAGCGTTAACAGTTCCGTTGCTAACACCAGCGACCACCAGGACGTAGACCCACGCGGCCATCGTCACCAAGCCAACCAGACGGACAAGCCAGAACACCGGAACGGTCCGCCAGCGCTCACGCAGCTCACTACGATCAAACTCAATGTCGATCATATCCCGCACGTTGTCGGACAGACGCCCCTTCATCTCCACGAAGTCCATTATGGTTCCTTTCTACTATGTTTTGGACTTTCAGGTACAAGCCGATATTACTAATAAATTAGTAATTCGCCACTATTAATACTACAACTTTTTAAGCATAAAGTCAATACCAAACACTTTTTACTGATTGCCGAAACTGTCTATTATTTCCAATTATTAATGGTTGCGTAAATCATTCGCCTGGCCGTATCAGCATCGGGTTGGTCGTCTTGCTCGTAATAGTGGTCTGTTGCCAGATAATTGGCCGCCACCCCCAAAATATGCAGTTCATCGCATAAGATATGCGCCTTGTCCAATGCTGGTACTGAGATGATTGGACACGCCAAAATGACCTTGTCGACGCGAGCGGGTTTAAGCCAGGTCATCGCCGCCTCCAACTTAGTGGGGTTATCTATGCCATCATCAGTCAAAATAACATTATAGCCCCGCAGATTCTCGGGCGATATCTCATCCGACCCCATTTCACGATCGATTTCTAGTATCCCCTGGCGAATTTGCTCTTCTAGCCAGCCGGCATACTCGCCATAATAGTAGCTCTGCTCTGACTCACTGAGATTAGGGTTAATCGCCACCACGCCACCTGGCATAATAGTGGCATAGTCAATACTCTCGTCATCAATATGAACTGTCGTCATCAATAGTCGTCGCAATGCCGCATGCAAGTTAACAGCTATCTGATAGCCAACCGCCACCCCCGACTCGCTTAACGCCACTACGACCGTATTTTCGTAACGATAAAGGGGCAATAACTCGTTAGCCAACTTAACACCAGCCTCAGCTCGTGACCCAAAATACATAATCGCATTATACCAATATTACCAGTCGACTGCTATATAATAGAGCCAATGAACTATTACGAGGTGTCAATGGTGGGCAACGTTGGCAATTATTATGACGTCCTGACCTACCAATCAAGTGGCCAACTAGCTGTCGGCACGATTGTTAGCGTCCCCGTCGGCAAAAAGACCTCGCTAGGCGTAATTACTAAGCAGGTCAAGCAACCCGACTTTGCCTGCAAGGATATTGCTAAGGTCGTTATCGACACTCCACTACCACAAACGCTGCTGCAACTACATAGCTGGCTCTGCGATTATTACGCCACTAAACCCGGCATTGCATGGCAGACTATTTTGCCAGCTCGAATCGCCAGTAAGCCACGCATCAAAGACCCAGGGCAACCTGATGCGCACACTAAAAGTCGAACACAAATTTTGCTCAATAAGCAACAACGTTCTGCTGTCGCAGCAATCCGCGCTACTGATAGTGGCACTATCCTGCTTCACGGCGTAACCGGCAGTGGCAAGACCGAGATATACAAAACTATCACCCAGGACATTATCGATAGTGGTAAATCGGCCATTATCTTAGTACCTGAAATCGCCCTGACAGCTCAACTAGTCGGCGAATTTCGCAGTCGCTTTGCCAATGTCGTAGTCACACACTCTGCCATGACGGCAAGCGAACGCAACGCAGCTTGGCGACAAATTTTGTTCAGCCAGGAACCGTTGGTAGTTATTGGACCTCGTTCTGCCCTATTTATGCCAGTACACAATCCGGGGTTAGTCGTTATTGACGAATGTCATGAACCATCCTACAAGCAGGAAACCTCACCACGCTACAACACGACCACAGTCGCGTCCAAGTTGCGCAGTCTAGCCAAGGCGCGATTAATCCTCGGCTCTGCCACCCCGTCAGTTAACGACTACTACCTAGCCAAGCATTTTCATCGACCCATCATCACTATCGACAAACTGGCTCGAGCCGATGCCGTCAAACCCACCACCAAAATCGTTAATCTCACCAACCGCGACAACTTCACTACCGACAGCCAACTCTTCACTAGGCCATTGCTAGAGTCGATGCGACAGGCCATAAAAAATCATCAGCAGGTTTTACTATTTCATAATCGGCGAGGCACAGCAGGTCTGGCCATGTGTGAAAATTGTGGCTATCTAGCCACCTGCCCCAATTGCTACACCCCATTAACACTGCATGGCGACAAGTTCCAATTAGTCTGCCATCTATGCGGGCATACCGAACGTCCACCATTAAGTTGCCCCGACTGTCATGAAGCCACCATGGTATATAAAGGAATTGGCACCAAGCGGATCGAGGAAGAGGCCAGGAAGTTATTCCCGTCGGCCACCATTCGACGGTTTGACGGCGACACTGCCAAGGGCGAAGCTGTTCAAGATGTCTATAATGAACTAAGAAATGGGCAGACTGACATTATTATTGGCACCCAGACCATTGCTAAGGGGTTGGATCTACCCCATCTAGCAGTGGTTGGCATTGTCCAGGCTGACGCTGGATTAGCAATGCCCGATTTTTCCGCTAGCGAACGAGCATTTCAGCTAATCGCCCAGGCCACTGGCCGCGTAGGTCGCAACAGTCAACCAACTGTCGCCATCATTCAAACCTATCAGCCAGATGCCCCAGCCGTTAAATACGGCGCCAAACAAGACTACCACGCCTTTTACAACGAAGAAATTAAAAAACGCCAATTAGGACACTTTCCACCGTTTAGCCATTTACTAAAGCTCTCCTGTGCCTATAAAACTGAACGTGGAGCCATTGAGGCGTCTAGACGTCTAGCGGCTGATATTCATAAACAGTATACTGACAAAGTCAGAATTCTCGGCCCCGCCCCAGCCTTTTATGAGCGACTACGTGGGCAGTATCGTTGGCAAATCGTTGTTCGTTCTAGCCATCGCCAAACCCTGGCATCTATTGCCGACCAAGTGGCCGACTCTACTGGCAACTGGCAAATTGAGCTAGACCCAATCAGTCTGATTTAAAATAATAAAATCCTAGGCCAAATAATAAATTAGGGCGATAGTTATCGCCCTAATTTACCACTAAGTCGTCTAGCTATCGTATATCTTCCGCCTTAAGCTTGCCACCACGGCTGACATCGTTAAAGTTGGCATGACTGACTACATATCTTCGGGTGTAATCAAATGACTTATCCTCATCTCGAGCATCGACTTCCACAACAGCCTGTTCTTTTCTGCCCGTATCACCGTCATATCTCGTAACCAAGACTTTATTCGGAATATGCGTACGCTCAATTTCTTCACGCACTTTCGGGCTTCTCTCAACATTATTAAACATCCAACCATAACGACCAGGGTCGTAAACTTGATTTACTTTATCGGCGAAATGTGAGTCTGAGCTGGATATAACATCTTGGCCATCCGTTAATTTAGCTTCTTGCGCCTGCCTAGACTCGCTATTGATAGTACCATTGGCGCCAAACTGAATCTGGCTACTCTCAATCGCAAAACTTCTAGGGAAAGTTACCGCGTTCGCCATTTTATTGGATGGTGCGGCATGCCCAGTAATGGAACGTGTTTCAGTCGCTACGTGCAAGCCACCATCTGGCGTAATCTTAAACGACATATTAGTTCGCGCCCCAGATGCAATATCAAGCTCGCCATTTTGAGGCTTGTATTCATACTTGCCCACAATTTTTAGACCAGTACCGTCATCGGAAGGCTCAATTGATTCAATAGCGTCCAGACTATCCCGTAGCAAAGGATTGTTTAAAATTCGCTCGTCCACGTTACTATTAGCCAACTGTTCAGCTATCGACATCTCAGCCTGTTCATGTTGATCAAGACCCCATTCAGCAGACCCATCACCCCACTTGGAGGCAGTATTTGCCCTTCTTGGAGATTCTTGGATTCTCATATCTTTCATTTTGTTTTCCTTCTTTCTGTTTTGCTTGCTATTCATTTAAGTTAATGACAATGTATCATACTTATGCTAATTTGTCAATCATTACACCATATTCTGCCACTCTTACCATATTTGCTATAATGGCTACATGAGCTCTAACTATACACATAAGGATATTATTACCCTGCCTAATAACCATTTACGACAGCGATCGAAACGGGTAACCGAAATTAATGATGACACCATCCAATTAATTGAGGACATGATTGCCGCCACTTTAGACTGGGAAGAATCACGACCCAACGAAGTAGCCGTTGCCCTAGCCGCCATTCAAATCGATAAGCCAGTTCGCGTTGTCATCATTCGCGAAGATTTTGATGATAAATCCAACAAGAATTTTACTGTTCTAATTAATCCAGAAATTGTTAAATACGAGGGCAAAATTGTTTACGACCAAGAGGGCTGCCTGTCGGTCAAGGATGTTTACGGCAATGTTCCCCGCTATAGCAAGGTGCGGGTACGCGCCATTGATATTCATGGCAATCGAGTTCATTTCAAGTCGCCCAACGCCTTTGTTGCCCGCGTATTGCAACACGAGATTGACCACACTAACGGCATCTGTTTTGTCGACCACATCGCCCATGACGAAAATGCCTTTTCCCTGTTGACCGAGTCCGGCGACTTAGTTGCCTGCCCATATAGCAAGGTGTTAGATTCGGGTATTTTGCCAGCCGACGAAGACAACAACGCTATTGTTCAGTAAAATCATAATTTAATTCGAATTCTGCCGATGATAAATGTAGTCTATTTTGGAACCGAGGACATTTCTGTCCCAACCCTACAATCCTTAATCGAAGCCAACAATCGTTACAAAGTTGTTGCCGTTGTCACTAAACCCGACTCACTACGCGGGCGTGGCCATAAACTGGAATCACCGGCCGTCGCCAAGATTGCTAAACAACACAATATTCTCTGCCTACAACCGACCAAGCTGTCTGACGTCGAAATGAAGTTGAAATCACTACATCCTGACGTCGGTGCCTTGGTATCATACGGCAAAATAATCCCCCAGAACGTAATAGATCTTTTCCCACACGGCATCGTTAACTTTCACCCATCAATGCTACCAGTGTATCGTGGGCCATCGCCCATCGAAACAGCTATTATACACGGCGATAGCTTTACCGGATTAACCCTGATGGCTCTCAGCAAGGATATGGATGCTGGCGATATCTATTACCAGGAAAAAGTAAATATTGACCCCGACGACACAGCCGATGACCTATACGCTCGCTTCGGCCAGCGAGGGGCAGAATTAATGGTCGAAAAACTAGAGTCAATTGTTAACGACGAAATTAAGGGAGTTCCCCAGGACAATGATTTAGCCATCTATTGTCATATGATAACCAAGGAAGACGGATATCTAGAGCCCACCACTATGACTGCTCGCGATTGCTATAATCGCCTTCGCGCCCTGAGTAAATGGCCAAAATGCCGCATCGAGTTAGCGGGGCGCCAAGTTATTGTCACTAAGGCAAAGCCTCTGGACAATTTTCGGGGTGACGAATGGCCAGATATTATTCCCTGCCAGGATAACTCTGCCCTACAATTGATTGAGATTATCAGCCCTAAGTCGGGACGACGAATGGCCGTCAGCGATTACCTAAACGGACTGCAGCAATAAACACAAAATCGAGGCGTCCCAGTCGAAACTGAGACGCCTCATCATCAAGCGTTTGGAAGTAGCTCAACGCTAGCCACCGTACTCTGCATCAAGCTGATACATGACGGTATCGCGACGATCCTTAGCCGAATTCAGCAGCTGCTCGTAGTGTTCGGCCAGCTCCCTCATTCGCTCGACCGTCCGTGGGTGAGCCAAATAGCGCTGGCGATCAGACGGAGGCATCGGGCCCAGAACGCGTAGGATGCCCACGGCAAAAATGTAGTCGACGTTGAACTCTTGTGCCAACTCAATCTGATAGTCCGTCGGATTGCCACCCAGGGCGACAGAGTCAAAGCGCGCCTTGCACTCCGTTAGCCAGCTTATTGCCTGCGGATAGATATCATGCCCGCTCGACATCTGGTCAAAGGCGTCCCTGGCCGCCTGATCCAACCGGCAAATCGCCTCCAGCTCGCCAAGCTCCTGATGATACGGATATGCCGGATAATTCGACATACAATCACCATCCTTCCATATTGGGTAATAGGTTCAATTGTTGCCAAAACAACTGCCTACATTATATCACAAATGATATAATGCGTCTGAATACTGCCTGGCGTCACGTAATCTTACACTAGTCCGCTATTTACCCAAAATAGCGTCGCGATTTTCGGTAATTTCGCGCTTCAGCTCGTCCATGGTTTGCTTAACGACGTCGGGATAATCAGGGCGATTAATTTGTAGCCAAGCTAGAGATCCATAACTGCTAAGGATATCGGCCTCACTGGCATCAGGATTACTATCCCTAAATTGTCGGAAATTTGGATCATCCTGGTAGTTCGGAACGTGCTGAGATAGCCATTGTTTCATGCCATCGACATTACCATCCATAAAATAGCCGAATTCATCCAGTGTTTCGTCGGACATGCCATCTGTCAGACGTTCACCAACCCTTTCCTGTAGAGTCGTTTTAATATATTCCTTGAACTCCTCGCGCTCTTGGCCGGCTAATTCAGCTAACCCCAACTCGTTTAATAGATTATCGTCAATCTGAAACATTACCCTGTTCCCTCACTTTATTTTGCTTATGACAATAGTATATCATAAAAAGTACTAGCAATTACCATTAAATTAAGATATCAGATAAATCTATAAAACCACCCGATATACGGGTGGTTTATGAAAACTATGGATTAGCAATGATTGCTTAACTATTTCTGCTCAGCAGCCAATTTGCGACTACGGATATAGGCGGTGATGGCGGCGGCCAAGACCCCTAATCCGATGATGCTGGCAACCGTTTCACCTGCACCTGTCTGAGCAATAACAGTTGGAGTTTCAGGAACTGGATTCTGTGGTTGCTCTGGAGTTTCCGGTGGAACAACTGGTGGAGTTTCAGGTTCACAGACCCTAGTGACTACTGTGGTAACAGTATTATTGTCATTGTTATCCTCAGTCTGATCCTCGTTAGTAGTCGAGCTGGCAGTGTTGGTAAATTTATTATCACCACACTGCAATTCATTCTCGGTTGCAGTTATTTTAGCAGTAAAGGTAATCTCAACCTGCTTGCCAGCAGCCACCTTAGCAATCTTAATGCCATCCTTGGTTAAGTCGCCGGACACTTCGGTCTGAGGATTGGTCTGGATATCACCAACCATCGTCACACCAGCTGGCAAAGTATCCTTGATAACAACGTTCGTTACATCCTGTCGACCAGTGTTTTTGAATGTTAATGTATAGGTCAAGGTATCACCTAGGTTGGCCGTGGTTTTATCAACGCTCTTGATCAAATCGTAGCTATACCCACAATCATTCGTAACAGTTGTAATAACTTCGTTGTTATCATTGTTGTCCTCGGTTTGATCCTGATCGGTGGTACCAGTCACTTTATTCTTAATGACAGTTTCACCACACTCTAGGTCGTTGTCGCTCTTGATTTGATAGGTTACCGTAATAGTAGCCGATTGACCAGCTGGCAACTTGGCGATTGTCACCTGACCATCCTTAACGATTGAGCCAGCGATCTCGCTAGGCGCCTCTACCTTTTCAGTAGCATTGCTATAGTAGGCTGGCAACTTATCGTTGACCTTGACGTTGGTTAAATCAACCTCACCAGTGTTGCGAACCGTAATGGTATAGTTAATGGTTTCACCTGGCTTAGCAGTTGTTTTGTCAACTGCCTTGCTAATATCGTAGCCCGGCTCCTTGGGTTCTGGACAATCATTTGTGACGGTTGTGGTCACTTCGTTGTTATTATTGTTGTCCTCGGTCTGATCCTGGTCAGTAGTACCAGTAGCCTTGTTCTTGATAATCGTTTCGCCACACTCTAGTTGCTCTGCGCCCTTAATAGTGTAACTAATCTTAATCGTAGCAGTCTCGCCAACGTTTAGTTTAGCCAGGGTAATCTCGCCACCCTTCACGATAGAACCTGTCGAACCATTCTTGCTAGTGACGGTTTCCTTGGCCTCGCTATAGTAGGCCGGCAACTTGTCAGCCACCTTGACATTAGTTAGATTAACATTACCAGTGTTCTTAACATTAATTGTGTAATTAATGGTTTCACCTGGCTTGGCAGTTGTCTTATCAACTGTCTTTTCAACATCGTAGGCAGGGGCTGGAACAACCTGGAAAACTGGCTCAAACTTAATCGTTATGTAACCAGCATATTGCATACAACCTGGAATATTGCCGTCCATTTTATCATAGCCCAACAACGCTCCAGTTCCCTGACCCGATGAACCAAATAATTCATCTTGGTTTAAGTCAAATACACCCTTATTAGTAGTATATTTCGCGGCTACAACCTTAGTGTGAAAAGCTCGGTCGCTCTTTAGTACAATATTGTCCCAAATCTCTTGCGGCCTGGCATTGTCTGACCACAGAAAAGCGTTTACTTGAAATTGCTTACCATAGGTGCTATCCATAACTGGCAAGTTCATGTGGGCTCTAACGTTGGTTGCCACTAGACCCAAATTGGCGGACGCGTTATTGTGGACATACATCTGAATTTCATAGGTATGCCCTTCCTGAAGATTGATGATGTCGGTCCAACCATTTTTATTGGCCGAATCCCACTCACTCTTATCAGTATCGCGAACACTCAGAAAGTTACGTTCATCACCGTGATTGGGGTTATTTGTAATTGAATTAAATGTCACATAAGTAGCCGGCTTCTCCATGGTAAAGGTAGTTCGGCTCGGCCCCCAGGCGTAGATTGCCAAAGGAACCATGACGGCTGCGACTACCCCAAAGATAGCTGCTAGTCGCTTCGGTACACTATTTAGTACCTGTTTGGCTTTGCTAATCACTTTCATAGTCTCCTCTTACCTCTCAATTATGTTGCCATTTTACCATAATCGACATAATTTGTCAATTAACGTGGGCTATCCCCAGGTCGTTCAGACTCAAGACCAGCGGCAGTGCCGTGACCATCGCTGGCTCCGACAACAACATCGTCGCCTTGGTCGCCAACTTCATGTTTCTCGCCATCAGCACCAACGTAAGAACCATTATCAGCCGCACCGTCGCCAGTGGCACCCACCATTTCAGCCGATTCGTCCGAGGCAACACGGTCAGCGGTCTGGTCAGTACCATATGTTGGGTCTGCTTGCGCATCCTTTGCGACAGTTGTGGTCGTAGTTGTAGTTGGCGGAGCGGTCGGAGTGGTCGTAGTTGTAGTTTGATTTGGAGTAGGAGCCTTTACGATCGTTGGAGTAACGGCTGTATAGGTAGAGCCACCGGCCTCAATCTGGCCACAGCCATTCTTGACTAGCATAACAGCTATAACATTGCCGTCAGCATCGTAAAATGTAACTTCATAAATCTTCGTGGTATCACCACCAGAGTTTTCAGGCCCACGACTACAGACCATTCGATTACCATCACTCAGATAATATGAGTACATGATTTGGTCAGTAGCGTCGCGTTCAGTGATAGTGGCCGATTCCATTGCCTCAACAAAGCGGGCAAAGTCAGCCGCATAGGCAGCATGGTCATTGCAATACCTTTGATACAGATTGTCGACGTTGACCGGCATTTCCAAACCGTCGATGCCGCTATCTGGGCTACCATTATCCTCGTCAAGAGCGTTAATATATTGAGCCAACGCACCCTTGTTGTTATAAGCCGTGAAAATCAATACTTCAGCAGCCTGCTCTGGAGTCTCACAATTAAACGCTTCGCTAACACTAGTTGGACTGAGTAAGTTATCTCGCATGTAATTCTGCGCCTCGTCCGTCCCAAGTTTATCTGCCGGAATACCATAGTAATCAGCCAGTTCCTTGACCCGCTCAATTGACAGGTGCATATCATCGGCCGCGTGTTCTAATTTAGCATAAGTATCGATATCGACACCTAATTTCTCGGCTGCTTCACTACGGGCATTGAAAGCATCAATTGCGTTTTGCAAATCCTCCTGGTAGTTTAGTGTATCTTCGCTGTCCAGGATTCCCCTAGCATTAGCTAGTGTATCAGCATCAGCATTGCCATTTTTCTCTATAGCCTCGGCTACATCAGTTTTTTCCTGTTGAAGCTTATCCATCTGCTCTTCTAGTTGATTGCCAGACAGCGTACTTGGATCAACAGCAAGAACACCAGCAAGATCATCGACTTCATTTTGAACAGTCGCAGTAGCAGTCGCTGCGGCTTCCTGAGGATTACTACCGGAAAGATAATTAGTGATGGCGTCGCAGTTGGCAACACCAACACCAATGCCAGTTGCCAGAGCTATACCAGCTAGTGCCATGCCAATACGGCGGCGCCACTTGTGCTTTTCTGGACTGCGGTCAGGATTATCAGACTCTTTGCTATCACTGGTATCAGAATCAGGCTTAGGGCCATGATGGATTTCATCTTTATGCAGAACCTCTAGGTCATCTTGATTTGGTGTAGCGCCAGATGAAGCCTGAATGTCAATAACTGGTGCCAGTACATCAATCGGATCTAGCTTAGCAGTTGGCTGGACGTCAGCATCCTCGTCCTGTTTACCAGCTTTGCTTTGCTCTGGTTTCTTCGAGAAAATACTACGGAACGAAGCACCAATAGTAGCCAGAATTCCCACACCCTTCTTGCGGGCTACGCGTTTGTCGCACTGAGATTCCAGGTAGTCAACCCTTTTACCTAGTTCCTGCATGTCGTTACGCATAGTTTTTATTTCATCGCGTGCACTCTGGAGTTCCGAGCGCATAGCCTGTAATTGCTCTAGCACCATTTGCATGTCATCTGGGGCAATCTCAACCTTGGCAGACTTGCCCTGCTCGGCACTAGCGTCCTGACGAGCTTCAGCCTTAGCCACAGCCTCGGCCATCTTGCCGTTGTCAGTGATTGGCTGGCTACTATTTCTAGGAGCCTTCTCGCCACCGTTCTTCTTTGCCATAATCTTATCTCCTCACCTCTTTCACACTACTATTACAGATTATGGCTAAATTCTAGCATAAATACTTTATATTGTCAACGATTATAACATAATGCTTATGCCGACAGGCATTATGCCACAACGAAAGATCGGCGTTAAAACAACCCCCATGCACATTCATTGAGAGAAAGCTGGGCAATTTATAAGCTGCGTTTCTTTAACTCGCGTTGAAAAACTTCTAATCGATCGCCCAATTCTAGGCTAATCTTTTGATTATTTAGGGCAATTTCGATGCCGCACATCTCACCCTCGACGATATCGCTGGCTTCATTCTTTTCCCGACGTAAGGAGACCAGTTCAACCTCACCCAGTTGCTCAGCCTTTTTACCCTTGCCACGCCAGATTCGAGCCTGGGTATGTGGCAATAGGCGCCCCTCGGTTACTTTACCACCAGCAATAATATTGGTTTTGGTAGTGCGGAATACGCCCTGTACCTCCAGTTCGCCCAACGGCGTTTCAACCACCTCGTCTGGTAGTAGACTACTCATCGTATTTTTAGCGTCATCTAGTAACTCGTAGATAATTTTATATAGTCTAACCTCAACATGGGCTCGCGACGCCAGCTGTTTCACTTGAGACGATAGATTGACATTAAAGCCATAGATAACAGCATTCGAACTACTAGCCGCCCGAATATCCCCCTCGGTAATATCACCAACACCGCTGGCCACAATCTTTACGGCAACTTCATCGGTCTCCAAAAGCTTTAGCGAATCGACAACTGATGTCAACGAACCCTGAACGTCAGCCTTGACGACAAATGAGGCTTCCTGCTGCTCGGTTTCTCGATTCATCATTCGCAATAGGTCGGCACCAGTGATATTGGCATTGGCCGTCGAGCGAACCTCCTCGTCATAATGCTTAGCCGCCAGAGCTTTTGCCTCACGCTCGTTTTTAACCTCCTCAATATGAGTGCCAAATGGTGGCACATCACGAAACCCAGTTACCGTTGCGGGCGTTGACGGCCCAGCCGATTTGATCTGTTTGCCACTCCAATCCTCCAGCGTGCGCACTTTACCCCAGGCGCTACCTGCAACGATAAAATCACCCTTGTTTAGAGTGCCGTTTTCCACCAACAAACGAACTACAGCACCACGGCCCTTTTCTAGGTTAGATTCAATAACTAAGCCCTCGGCCGGGACGTTGTAGTCAGCCTTCAGCTCCTCCATATCAGCCACCAGCAAGACCATATCCAGTAGCTTGTCGACATTCTGACCAGTCAGGGCGCTTACCTCGACCATCACCGTGTCGCCACCCCACTCCTCTGGGTTCAAATCGTATTCACTAGCCAACTGGGTTTTAACCAGGTTTGGATTAGCCGTTGATTTATCCATTTTATTGATAGCCACGACAATTTTGGCGTTGGCGCTACGGGCAAACTTGATTGCCTCGACAGTCTGTGGTTTAACCCCGTCGTCGGCCGCCACTACAATAACTACGACATCGGTTAATGTTGCCCCATGCTGACGCAGGGCTGCAAACGCCTCGTGTCCTGGCGTATCCAATAACGTAATCGTACGACCATTACGAACCGTCTGATAGGCAGAGATATGTTGGGTAATACCCCCGGCCTCGCCACTGGCCTTCTTCATATGTAGGATATTATCTAGCAACGTTGTTTTACCGTGATCGACATGACCCATCACTGCCACTATTGGCGGACGAGGCTTGGCGTTTTTGCTTAGATGAATTTCAAATTCAGTTGGATCGACAGTATCGACGTCTTTCTTAACAATTTTGACGTCAATCCCCAACTCCTCAACAATAATTTCAGCTGTTTCAAAATCAATTCGCTGATTAACAGTGGCCATAATGCCATTCTTAAACAGCTCGCCAACCAGCTTGACTACGGGGATGCCTAGCTTTTCCGCTAGGTCACCCACCGTAATCATATCTGGTATCTGTAGTGTCTTTCTGTCTGCCATCACGTTCTCCTTTCTGGCACGCTCTGGCAAACCGTGCCGCTACTTACTCTGCACTCATTTCTTTAGGCCAAGTCGAATCTTACGGCTATCTGCATCAATCTCCAGAACAGTAAACTCACGCTTTTCGTTCTGCGTAAAGACCTTTTCTGGATTGCCATCCTCGCCCAACTCACTAATATGTACCAACGCCTCAACGGCTGGACTGATTTGGACAAAGGCGCCAAATGGAGTGATACGGGTAATGGTGCCCTCAACTGTATCACCAACATGGAATTGTTCAGCCTCTTTTAGCCATGGATCAGGCGTGGTCTGCTTGATAGATAGGCTCAAGCGATCCTTGTCGATGCTGATAATCTTAGCCTTGATCTTGTCACCAACCTTTAGCCTGTCGGAAACTTGGGCTACGCGCTCCCAGCTGATCTCACTGATGTGGACCAGTCCCTCGATACCATCAACATTAACAAAGGCACCGAAATCGACAACACCGGTAACCGTGCCGTCAACAACATCGCCGACCTTTAGACTGGTCAAACGGTTAGCCAAGCCGTCCTTAACCGCTTCTTTCTCACTAAAGATTAGTTTGTTGCCCTTTTGATCAGCGTCGATAATCTGAGCACTAATCTCCTGCCCAATTAAGGTACGCAAACGACGCAAGATCTCCTCTTTGTCACTGGTACGAGGATAATGCTCGGTGCTAAGTTGTGAAACTGGCATAAAACCGCGCACGCCCTCGAATTCAATTAGCAATCCACCTCGGTTAGCCTCGTATGGAGTAACTGTCAGGGTGCGACCCTCCTCGACGACCTTTTGGATTTCATCCCAACCACGCTCCTTAGCAGCCTTGCGCAGCGATAGTAGCGCCTGGCCGTTAGGTAGTTCAGGGTCAATCACGCTCGCAACTACCTCGTCGCCAACGTTGTACTTCTTGCCAAAGCCGATCTCACGTCGTGGTACCAGACCAACGCCGTGCGGACCCATGTCAATCAAAATCTCGTTCTTTTTTACCGACAAGACTTTGCCATTAATAGTCGAACCCGCGGCGACAGACTGATCGGTTACACCCGCCATCAGGTCAGCCATTGTTAAGGCTTTTGCCATTAATTATTCACCTCTAGATGCCCGCTCGGTCATCAGGACACCTCTAAATTAACTATTATTAATAATCTAGTGCGACCGACTCACTAATTTCCAGATAACACTATATCAGATATTAGTGGTTAAGTAAATGGTCAGGGTTGACGGCCAGTGGCGGTGACTGATAAAGGCTCGGCACATCGCTAGCCATCATGGCCGCCAGGTGGCGGCAAACGCTATCGCCTAAGCACCGCCCACGTAGCGCCGCAGCACAATTGCCGTGGCCTGAACCCGAGCCGCCTGACGCACTGACGCTGGTCGTGCCCGATCCGCATTAGGGTCATTAGTAGTATAATCGTTAGCCATCTGC
>CALXTC010000005.1 GCA_944391325.1 uncultured Candidatus Saccharibacteria bacterium
CCTGCCTAATGGGTAAGAATGGCTCTGGTCTAGTCATCGATCCCTCTACTCCCAAATCCATCACCAGCGACTCTTACACCATTGCTAATGAATGGCTAGGTAACCCAGGTGACCAAATCTGCTCCTACATCGCCGTAGACAACAACTGGAGTGTCTACAATGACACTCCTGCCAATAGCTATGCCGTCTCTAACGTAGCCTGTGTCAAGATTGGCAAGAAGCCCCAAATCCAAATCAATGGCTCAGATAGTTATGCTAAGAATGGCTTCACCGGCGGTAACTATACCGACATTGCCATTAATACCAACCGTGGCTCTTACTCTCAGTATGGCCTACTAACTGGCAGTAATGGTTCCATTACTAACTTTGGTACTGCTGGCCATACCAATATCTCTAACAGCAATAAGACCAAAGCCTGTAAACTAGCCTATGCCAATACTACTGGTCTAACCAACACCAACTGCAGCCTCTTAGGCAAAGCTGGTATTAACAGAACTATCTCTATACCAACCAAGATGAATGCTGGCAATGTTGTGTCTACCGAACTAAATGTCGGCGATGTTGGCGCTGGCGGTAGCAACCTAGGTAACGCCTACTACCGGGCTAATGGTGATCTGGAGATTCACGGCACACTAAAAGAAGGCAATAGAATAACCGTCTATGTTGACGGTAATGTCACCATTGCTGACAACATAGATACCGTCAATGGTGAGTCTGGCCGCTATGACACACTATCCCAAATACCCAGCCTGACCCTTGTAGCGGCCGGTGACATTAGGATAAGTAGTAATGTCACATTAGTTAACGCTAATCTTGTTGCTATGAATGGTAGCCTACATACCTGCTATAACGCTACCAACGAAGACCTAGGCCTAGTTAGTAAATGCTCTAACAAGCTCAAGATTAATGGCGCTGTCATATCCAAGAACTCTCCCAAGCTACTCCGTACCTTTGGCTCAGGCAACATATCTAACTACACCAGCCAATGGGATGCCAACACTACTTCCTCTACTTCCGAATGGTTCAACTACACCCCTAATAGTTGGTTGGTACCATACGGCGATGCTAAGAGTGGTGCATTAACCGGCTATACGATTAGTAGTCAGTCCGTTCTGCCCGCTCGCTACTGATGCTGGTTGGCATAAGCGGTAATGTTGTATAATAACAAGTATGAAACTTTTTGCTCGATCTAACGACACCGACCAGTATATTGTGGCGTTAGATATTGGTACTGAATATACCAAGGCCCTAATAGCTAAGCTAGTTGACGATGAGTTGCGCGTGATTGGTGCGGGACGAGCTAGGCAAGAGGTTGGCAATATGTTCGGCGGGGCAATTGCTGACATCACTGGTGTGGTGAAGAATTGCGAGGCGGCCTTAATCAAGGCTGAGGAGCAGGCTGGAGTTCAGGCTAAAAAGGTGGTTATCGGTATTGCAGGTGAATTTGTAAAAGGCATTACCTCGACTATCCGATACAAGCGCCCCCATCCCGATCGCCAACTAGATGAGGCGGAAATGCAATTAATCATTGACAAGGTTGAGGAGCGGGCTGCGGTCAAGGCACAAAAGCAGATCGCCTTTGAAACTGGTAACCCGGAGGTTGAGGTAAAGCTGGTCAACGCCGCTATAGTCAGCATTCATATTGACGGATACAAGGTTAGTAATCCCATTGGTTTTCAGGGCAAGGACGTAGCGATTCAAATCTACACCGCTTTTGCACCAATGGTTCATATCGGCGCTCTAGAACGAACTGCCTCAGAGCTGGATCTAGAGTTAGTAGCCGTGGCGGCTGAGCCATTCGCTGTGGCTCGTGCGGTGTTGGGCAACGAGGAGAATCCTACCTATACCGCAATATTGTGCGATATTGGTGGTGGTAGTACGGATATTGCCGTGGTTAATGACGGTGGCGTTGAGGGAACTAGAATGTTTGGCGTGGCTGGCCGATCCTTTACTAAAACGATTAGCAATGATTTGGGCATAGGTTATGAGGCTGCCGAGAAGTTAAAACTAAATATTGATGACGACAAAATCAGACCAAACGTTCGCGAAACAATCAACGAGTCAATCGAGAAAACCCTAGACGTTTGGATTAGTGGTGTTCAGTTGGCGCTGGGCGAATTTGACGCCATTGACCATCTACCCAATCGCTTTTTGCTGTGTGGGGGTGGCTCGTCGTTGAATGCCTTGGTCGACAGACTAGAGACCTCCAACTGGTATCGAGAGTTACCGTTTGCTCGTCGTCCAACAATTAAGCATATTCGCCCCGAGGACGTGGTTGGCATAGTGGACGAAACTGGTGACGTAACTGATCACACTATGATTACGGCGCTCGGTTTATTGCGGGTTGGCTATGATACAATGGAAACGACAACGGGAACCAGTGAAACACTCAGAGATAAACTGGATAAAATTCTAAGGATATAGGGTAGATATGGCAAAATTAGACGAGCAACAACCGCCAGTTAGCAAACAGGGGCGCAAGCCAGCGACTGACGGCCCAAAATCGGACCTACGTGGTCGTGACTTGATTTATATAGACACTGACGACGATGTGACATCAATTGTTGGACGTATCAAGCAGTCTAGTGAGGTCGTAGTTGCTCTGGTGCCACCAAAGCGCATTGGCGTGCTGCAAAGCGTAGTTAATCTACGCCTATTGCAAAGAGCGGCCAAGGTGGCTAAAAAGCGTCTGGCTATTGTTACGACCGATCCATCATTGGTCAACCTGGCATCTGGCCTAGGTATTCCAGTCGCAAAAAACATCAATGCTCAGGCCAAGGTGCCAGACATGGTTGACGAGGAGGAGATCAGCGATGTAATCGATGGCAATGATATTGCTGTCAGCGATATTCCACGCAGTCGCCGTGAAGCCAGCGAGGATAAGGAAATATCCGCAGCCGTGGCGGCAATTGAGACAGATGATCGAATCAAAAATGATTTAGATGCTGATGGCGTGCCAGATGACGAAGAGGAGAAGCCTAAAAAGCCGGTTAAGAAAAAGAACAAGGTGCCTAATATTAATAGTCTGCGCAACAAACTATTAATTGGTGGCGGCATTGCTGTTGTGTTAATTGGACTCTTAGTATGGGCGCTGATTTTTGCCCCACAGGCTACCATTACCATTCAGGCTAAAACTTCACCATTAGAGATATCTAGAACCCTAACATTAATCCCATCTAGCGATAAGGATGTGGCCGGCGGCCGGCTGTCCCCAGTTGTTAAACAAAAGAAGACTAATGAGTCAGTTGAATTTGAGGCGACTGGCTCGCGCGAGGTGGGCGAGAACGCTGCCGGGACGGTTGCGTTCTGCTACGACGAACAACCATACAGTGGTCAGACTGGTGATGAAAACGCTATTACACTAGATGCGGGAACTCGTTTATATGCCAATGGTGTACAGTTCACTATTGATTCAGCAATTAAAGTTAAAGGTGGCCAAGACGAAGCTGGCGAATGCACGACGTATTATCGGGTAAAAGTAACGGCTGTTAATATCGGCGAAGAGGGCAATATAGCCAAGAATACCACGATGTCCGTTTCGGGATATTCTGGGTTAGAGGCAGTTGCATACGATGACTTCACGGGTGGTAGCAAGGAAACTGTCAAAGTTGTTCAACAATCTGATGTTGATGCAGCAGTAGCTAAACTTCGCGAACGGGGTGATAGTGACGCGGCTCGTGATGAATTAAAGGGGCAGATGTCTGACTCGACGATCGTTATTGATAGTAGCTTTAATACCAGCCAGGGCGAGGTAAAGGTGTCACCAGCCGTTGGCGAATCGCCGGCGGAAAATGGCAAGGCCACGGCTAGTTTGGAGATTACCTACACGTTAGTGGGTGTCGATCGGGATGATTTAGGCGAGGTCTTGGACGAGCAGTTAAAATCTGAGACTGATGGCAAGAATCAAAAGGCCTACAACAACGGATTAAACGAGGTTAAATTCAGTGGGTTTACAACAGTTGATAATGGCTACTCAGTGGTAATTAATACCAATGGTCATGTTGGCCCAATTATTAACGAGGACGATGTTCGTAAACAGGCTGTCGGCAAGAAGTCTGAGGAGATTCGAGCATTGCTGATGGAAACCGATGGAGTTAATGACGTTAGTGTCAACATGTCGCCATTCTGGGTTAGCAAGGCTCCAGCCGAAAACAAAATAAAGGTTAATTTTGAAATAAACGAATAGATGGTTGATAGTGAGATTGTGTTAGGTGTTGATGTTGGTGTTCGCCGAATCGGTTTAGCTTGGGGCGATACCGAGGTAAAGCTAGCCTCGCCACTTGATCCGATTGAAAACGATGGTCAGGCTTTAGATAGATTAGCTAAACTGATTGCCAATATGAATGTAACGACCGTTGTTGTGGGGTTGCCGCGTAATAATGATGGAGCCGAGACTAAACAGAGTGATTACTCGCGCCAATTTGCCGATGATTTAGGTGACACTTTGTCTAATCAGTCGATCGATAATGTAAATATCGTCATGCAGGATGAAAGTTTAACATCAGTCGAGGCGGAAGCGATGTTAAAGAGCGATAAACGCCATTATAATGACAAGATGTTGCGTGACGGGACGCTTGATAGCCAGGCTGCCGTAATAATATTGACCGACTACTTGGAGGCGATAAGATAGTTCTATGAGTGGTGGGCGTAAAGGAAAGACCGTTAATGCGTCCGACGTAAAGCGTCGACCATCCTTTGAAATAGCTAGGGACTATATAATTTTGAACTTCAAGCCAATTATCGAGGCTGAGGCTGAGGAAAATCTTAGTAAAAAAGAATTACGCCAAAAACGACGGGCTGAGCGCCAAGAGAATAAGCGTCGACACCTTGTTCGCAATAGCGTATTAGGACTCTTGCTATTGATAGCGATTGTCGTGGGTGTGGCTTTTGTCTGGTGGAATAGCTCAAACGAGCCGGTTAATGCGTTGGATAAAAATGCCCGTCAGTTTGTTGTTGACGAGGGGGCGACAACTGATCAGGTGGCAACTGCCTTACAAAATGCTGGTTTTATTCGTAGTACTTTGGCCTTTCGTATATATATGCGCCTAAACGGCGGCATGATTCAGGCTGGTAATCACATGCTTAGCCCCAGTTATACGCTGTCTGAAATAGCCAATAAGTTGGCGACTGCCGATACAGATGAGATAGACGTGCAAATACCGCCAGGATTAACCCTGGATGAGCTGCGAGATGTATTCAAGCAGTATGACTATACTGATGCAGAAATTGAGCAGGCTCTGAACGCTGATTATGACAATCCAATTTTGGCCGACCGCCCAGCTGGGGCGACCCTGGAGGGATACCTGTATCCCGATACGTATCGGGTATATGCGGGTGATAGTCTAGAGGTTGTTATCGAGAAGTCGCTAGACAAACTAAATCAGGTTGCGATAGAGAATAATCTTGCCGCCGCCTATGCCAGTCATGGATTAAGCTTTTATCAAGGTTTGACGCTGGCTTCGATAGTCACCAAAGAGGTGCAAAAATCGGACGACCAGCAAATGGTAGCCAGTGTATTTTACAATCGCTTGAACGCTGGAATGAACCTGGGCTCTGACGTAACTTTCCAGTATGCCTATAAATCTGGCTTATGTAGCACTAATTCACCTGATTGTGAATCGGTCTATAACACTAGGATATATAGTGGCCTACCACCAGGGCCTATTGCCAACCCTAGCTTGTCGGCGATGCTAGCTGTGGCCAATCCACCAGCCAGTGGTTATTACTATTTTGTAGCTGGCGAAGATGGCAATACTTACTTCTCGGAAACAGCAGATCAGCACAATCAAGCCGTTGCTGACCACTGTGGATCTCTGTGTGAATAGCCAAATTATTTGACATAATCGGCATCATACTGGTATAATCAGACCTGATTTAATCTAAATCACGAACTATGAAGGATCGTAATTTAATTAATTCTTTCTGCGAGAAAATTAAGTCTAGTGTAAGTGGGTGGAATCGTAAGACCATCCAGCGTGTGTCCTATACGGCTATTTTTGTGGTAATTGTAGCTGTTGTGGCGACTAGTTATATGACGGCTGATTCTAATACCCAGGTTAGCTTGCCGGGTGTGGCAGGTGCCAGTGATATTGATGTTAACCTTTTGCAGGGGCAAAAGATTGAACAGATTGACCAGGCTAACGCTTTGGCTGCCAGTATTTCTAGTAATACCGGTGGCAGTATTGCTAGTGGGGCAGGTACAGCTGCTCCAGCGACTACCGCAACAACGGCCGATGAGGTCAAGGCGGCTAATGTTGCCTCGTCGGTTGCCGAAATGGTCAATCTATCGTCATCTGATAGCGTGTCCAGTAGTGCTGAATCAGCTAATATTAGTGCTGAGTTGGCCCAGGCTGATGCCACTAGTGTTAACAAACAGCAGCAAATTTTGGAAACTTCCGACGAATCTACCTCTGTGTTGATTAGTTATGTTGCGCAGGCTGGCGATAATGCCGATACATTGGCAACCAAATATGGTGTATCCGCCCAGACGATTCGTTGGGCAAATGGTCTAAAGGACAGTAATATTGCGCCTGGGGCAACAATTACCATTCCGTCCGTTGACGGCGTTGTTTATACTGTTAAGGACGGTGATAATCTAGCTGCCATTGCTGGCAAATATGGCTCAGACGTTGATGATATTATTACCCTGAACAATCTGAATGATGATCAGGTGGCTAGTGGCACTAGATTGTTGTTGCCAGATGGTATTTTGCCAGAAACCGAACGTCCTGAGTATGTCGCTCCAACACCTGTTCGCCAGACGACCACTGGTGGATCTACTCGGGCAACAATCTCTAATCTGCGCGTTCCGTCGGCTGGTGGCAACCGTTACGCCTATGGTTATTGTACTTGGTATGCCTATAATCGTCGTGTTCAACTAGGTTTGCCAGTGGCTAGTGGTTGGGGTAATGCTAACACCTGGGACTACTATGCTCGGCTCAGTGGCTATCAGGTTGACGCTGTCCCATCGGTTGGTGCTATCTTCCAGACTAAGAGCGGTTATTATGGTCATGTGGGGATTGTCGAGAGAGTCAACCCAGATGGTACTATCTATGTCAGTGAAATGAACTATAGCGGTTGGAATGTTATCTCACATCGAACTATTACAAACTTGAGCGGTTATCGCTTTATCCATTAATTGGCACTCATTCCTCTTAGGGCTCTGCATGCTAAAATTAATTTATGCGGAGCTTTTTCTTTTACGACCTAGAAACGTCGGGTCTTAGTCCTCGATTTGACCGGATTATGCAATTTGCGGGCAGGCGAACTGATTCGCAACTCCGACCAATAGGAGAGCCAGTTAATATCCTGGTAAAAATGACCGATGACATTCTGCCGTCGCCAGGGGCTATTCTGACGACGCATATTACTCCACAACAAACACTCCAAGAGGGAATTCCCGAGGCTGAATTTTGCCGGTATTTTTTAGATGAGATTGCTCGTCCCAATACTATCATGGTTGGGTATAACAATGTGCGTTTTGACGACGAGTTTATGCGAAACACCTTGTGGCGTAATTTTCATGATCCATACGAGTGGTCATGGTCAGAGGGGCGCAGTCGTTGGGACTTACTGGACGTGACTAGGTTTGTCCGTGCCTTGCGGCCAGACGGCATTAACTGGCCGTATAGTCAACGATTGGACCAACAGACTGGTCAGACTGTTGATGTGCCAACGGTGAATCTGGTTGATATGGCGAAGGATAATGGTTTTGAGAATCAAAACGCTCACGATGCCCTAGCGGATGTTAATGCACTAATTAATCTAGCTAGACTACTGCGAGATAAACAGCCTAAAATGTGGGATTATTTACTGCGTCATCGTGACAAAAAAGCTGTGGCGACCATTGTTCGACCAGATGCTCCAGTGCCTTTTGTCTACACGACTGGTAGATACGCATCGGCCAACGAGAAAACTTCTGCGGCAATAATTATTGGCAATGGGCGAAATCCGGTTAGTGCCTTGGTTTGGGACTTGCGCTATGCAGTTACTGATTACTTGGGTTGGTCTGACAAAGAAATTAAGAATAGTTTAACGGCGAACTGGGAAATGCGTCGTCAGGAAGGATTTGTGCCCGTCCCAATTAAAGAGCTGGGTCTTAATAAATGCCCGGCGGTTGCACCAATTGGCACACTAGATGCGTCAACGCAGGAAAGAATTCATTTGCGAATGGATCAAATTACGCGAAATCTACATACATTAAGGACTAATCCAGAATTTATTAATAGGTTAGTAAGGATTTGGGGCAGTTTGCCGACTTTTCCGAAAAGCCATGACGTCGAGGGTCAACTATATGACGGTTTTTCATCAGACGGCGATAAAACGAAAATTAGGCTAGTGGCTGGTGCTAGTGAAAATGACTTGGCCGACCTTCACCCACAATTTGCTGACGAACGTCTAGCGCAGTTATTGCTAAGATATAAAGCGCGTCAATATCCTAAAAGCCTTAGCGAGGCTGAGCAAAAACAATGGGAGGAGTATCGGGCAAATAAGCTACAGCGTGAGTTGCCGAACTACCTAAGTGAGTTAAGCAAGTTATCTGAACGTGGGGCGGATGACTTTGTTTTGCAGGAATTGCAGTTGTGGGCTGAATCAATAATGCCAGTAGATTATTAGCCAATATTACCCTTTATTTTCAGTTTATGCTAAACTTTTATTTAGAAAACATTAGCATAATAGGGGCAATATTGAAAAATGAAAACCAGACTACGGATATTTATTGGCAACTTAACAATGATGGTGAGTTGTTTGGTAGTATTAGCTAGTCCAGCGTCGGCAGTCACAGTGTCTACGGTTAGTCCAACATCTGGGTCGATTACTGGTGGCGGTCTAGTAACCATTCGGGGCGAGGGATTTATGCGTCGCGAAGATGAGCGTTTTATGGATATAGCCGCTGGGGTCGAACACGCCGTGTTGTTGTCAAGAAATGGTCATGTATGGACGGTTGGTCGCAATGGATATGGTCAGCTAGGCAATGGTCAATTAGCGTCAGGCTATGCTATTACGCCGGTAGATATTACAGATAGTTTTCATCTAGCCGATGATGATGTTATCACGAATGTCTTTTCGGGTGATTACTATTCATTTGCTGTTAGTGCGACTGGGCGTGTTTTTGCCTGGGGCAAAAATAACTATGGCCAATTGGGTGACGGTAGTCGGATGGATAGGAATCAGCCGGTTGAAATAACAAGCCAATTTAATTTAACTGGCGGTGATTATATTCGGCGAATTGCTGCTGGCGTGGATACTACGTTCGCTATAACCAATAATGGCGATACTTATGTTTGGGGTGATTGTCGCGACTACTTAGATGGTCAGACAAATCGGGTTTATACCGAGCAGGTAACTCCACGACTGGCTACGCCTTGGCTGGGTGAAAATATCCGGCAAATATCATTGGGTAATAAATCGGCGATTTCTGTTCGCAATGATGGATTACTGACGACCTGGGGTAGAAACCTATCTGGTGAGTTGGGCCGAACACCTGTCGGCGTCGCTAATCGGTGGTCTGAAGCTAGTTCGGCATATCATATTAACGAGAACTTTGATTTGGTCGAGGGCGATGAAATTATTGATATCGAGGCTGGTAATGGCGTGATGGCGGTGTTAACGAAATACCACCGTGTCTATATTTGGGGGAATGACCAAACAGGAATGTTGGGGCTGGGCGGTGAAAAGCCCAATCCGTTCGACGATGTAACCGGCAATGACATGTCTAGTGCGCCGTTGGATATTACTGATAACTTTGACCTACCTAGTGATGATTGCATTAGCCAGATTAGTATTGGCAACTCGCATGTTCTAGCTGTATCGCAATACGGTCAGGTGTTTAGCTGGGGTGAGGGCGACTATGGTCAACTAGGTAGTGAGGTTGAACTTAATCAGCCGATTATTACGGATATTACCGATCGGTTTAACTTGCCAGATGATGTAGTGATTGAACGTGTCTTGGCTAGTGGGGCTGGCGATCCGCAGGTGGCCAGTTATAGCTATGCTATTGATTCAGAGGGACGAGTCTATGGCTGGGGCGGATCAGCTAAGGGATTGCCAGGCATTAACGCAATTACCAATACTAACACACCAACAATTATCAGCGACCGGTTGTCGGTTGATGTGTCGAACGTTGTGGATGTCAGCTTTGGCGAACAGTCGGCCACGGAATACGATGTAATTAGCGACAAGGTTATTCAGGCAATTGTTCCGTCATCGACGGTAACTGGATCGGTACCAATATCTATATTGGATGCTGATGGCAACGAAATAGATACATTGGTCCAATACGAATATATTCCGGCGCTGGATTTGGGTGATGGTGGCAATGACTTAACGGGTGATAATGATATTACCAACAACCCTGACGATGTAGTTAGTGATGGCGAAAATGGCAACGATAGCATAGGCAGTGCCGATGGTGATGACGCTGGCGATGACGCCAATGGTGACATAGAGTCCGATGCCAATATTGCCCCACCCAATACGGGTTTCCTGCGATAAATTTGGTGTCTAAATATGCTTGTGCTAAATTATAACTATGGATGCATTTCAAATCCTAGTGGTAATACTGTCGATATTCCTAGCAATATTTTTGATTCTGGGAATTATTCTGTTGATTTTGTCGATTCGTATCTCGCTCAAAATCAAACAGATAACAGACAATGTTGAGGATGCTAGCAATAGCCTAAAATCTTTGCTAAGCACGCTGAATCAGCTAGCCAGTCCGGCAGTAGTCGCTAAAATAGTTGTGAAATACATTCGAAATTATATAAACACAAAAAGGAGGTCGCAAAATGGCGAATGAAAAGAAAGGCTCAGGTGCTGGCAAGTTTGCACTAGGAGCCCTAATTGGTGCTGCAGTTGGTGCTGTTGCTGGCTTGTTAACTGCTCCTAAATCTGGCAAGGAGACTCGAGAGGATATCAAGCAAAAGGCGGGCGAGGTTAAAGATGCTGCGACCGAAAAGGCTAAAGATGCTAAGAAATTTGCAAACGAAAAGGCCAAGGACGCCAAGGCATTCCTAAAGAAGCAGAAGAAGGAAGCGAAAGAGTTCGTCGAGGACGAGGTTGAGAAAGACGCCTAGTCTAAGTTGCTGAATAGTTATAATATAGTCGCCCCAGATGGGGCGACTTTTGTAGTTGAGCGAGCGACTGAATTATTGGTATAATATGAAACAAGTTTGGGGGTAAAATGTCGGAAGCTAAGAACGATACTACTAGTAATGATGCGGCTCAGTCGGTGGCTACTGATTTGGCACCTAGCATTAGTCACGAAGAGGCGGTAAAGCATCAGTTTGTCCCCAGTGATTTTGTTCATTTGCACAACCATACTACCTACAGTGTTTTAGATGGTCTAACTAAAATGGAGGACTTGATTGCCAAGGTCAAGGAGTTTGGCATGGAGTCAGTTGCTGTTACCGACCACGGCACAATGGGTGGCGACTTGACTCTATACAAAAAGGCCAAGGCGGCTGGGCTCAAACCTATCTTGGGCATTGAAACGTATATGGCGGCGCGTGGTCGCAAGGATCGTGATCCAGCCAAGGATAAGCAACGTTTTCACCTAACCATTCTGGCTATGAACAACCAGGGCTGGCAGAATATGATGCGCCTGTCCAGTCTAGCCAACCTCGAGGGTATGTACTATAAACCTCGCATTGATCATGAAATATTGGAAAAGTATAACGAGGGACTGATCGTTTTGTCGGGCTGCGCCAGTAGTGAGGTCAGCGTAGCATTAAAAACTGGTGACTATGACAAGGCGGTGGAGATCGCTAAGTGGTATAAAAGTGTTTTTGGCGATCGTTATTAGCTAGAAATGCAGGATCATGGTCACCCAAAGAGTAATACTCACTGGGAGGTGCAGGGTCGCATCAATGATGGACTGAAGCGCATGAGTAAAGAGCTTGATATTCCATTGGTGGTGACGTGTGACGGACACTATCTAACCCACGATTGTCAGCAGGCTCATGAGATACTGTTATGCGTTGGCACCGGCTCGTATCTTAGCGATAAGAACCGAATGACACTGGCTGATTTCGAGCTTCATTTGATGGATCCGCGGGAAATTATTGATCACTGGGCCGACGACTGTCCAGAGGCCATCTTGAATACAAAGCGTATAGCAGAACGTTGTGATGTTGATATTGAACTGGGACGTATATTGATTCCAAAGTTTCCGTCACTGCCCAAGGGCGATAGCGAACACACATTCTTTCACAAGCTGGTTTATCGGGGGCTATTACATCGATATAACAATGTCGATATGGAGGAGGCTAATAAATATTCCGTCGACGAGATTAAACCAATGCTGTCTGACGAGGTTCGTGAACGAGCCGAAATGGAATTGGGCGTAATTGGCTCAATGGGATATGAGGGCTATTTCTTGATTGTTCAGGATTTTATTAACTGGGGTAAATCGAAGGGTTATGTTTTTGGGCCGGGCCGAGGTTCGGCGGCCGGGTCGATTGTGTCGTATGCTATCAAAATTACTGACATTGACCCACTGAAATACAACTTGCTGTTCGAGCGCTTTTTGAACCCAGATCGTATTTCTATGCCAGATATTGATGTGGACATGCAGGATACGTGTCGTGACGATGTGATTAATTATTGTGCTGATAAATATGGTCATGATCACGTTTGTAATATTGTGACATTTGGCACCATGGCATCACGCTCGGCGGTTCGCGATGTAGCTCGCGTTCTAGAGGTGCCCTATGCAGAGAGCGATCGTCTATCCAAGTTAGTGCCAACTGGCCCGCAATCGGCGCATGTCGGATCGCTGAAAGAGGCGTTGGAAAAAGATCCTGACATGAAGCACGAATATGAAACTAATCCAACTGCCAAGCGCGTGTATGATTTTGCGATGCAGCTAGAAGGTACTATTCGTAGCCATGGTGTACACGCCTGTGGAACCGTGATTGCCCCAGAGCCGTTGATTGACGTTATCCCATTAGAGGTGGCGCAAAAGGGCGTTATCACAACCCAGTTCCCAGCACCAGAGGTTGAGGAGATGGGTCTGCTAAAAATGGACTTTTTGGGCCTATCCAACCTGACTATTATTGATAATTGCAAACGTATTATTCGCAAGGTTTATGGCGCTGATGTTGATCTAGAAAATTTGCCATTAGACGACGAGGAAACCTATAAACTGCTGCAACGAGGTGACACAACTGGCGTATTCCAGCTTGAATCGGCCGGGATGAAGCGTTATCTAAAGGAACTGCAGCCAACTCGCTTTGATGACATTATTGCTATGGTGGCGCTATATCGCCCAGGACCAATGCAGTTTATCGATTCGTTTATTAAGCGTAAACATGGCTTGGAGCCAATTACCTATCCACACCCGTCGATGCAGCCTCAACTAGAGGAGACGTATGGCGTTTTGGTCTATCAGGAGCAGTTCATGCTTATTTCCAAGGCTTGCTGTGGCTTTACCGGTGGTGAAGCCGACACCTTGCGTAAGGCAGTGGCAAAGAAGAAGAAAGCCTTGATGGACAAAATGAAGGATAAGTTTATCGAGGGTGGCGTCAAAACGGTTGGCGCTGATCGATCGGTTATGGAGACATTCTGGACACAGCTAGAGGATTTCGCTAGTTACTGCTTTAACAAAAGCCACGCAGCTTGTTACGCCCTAATTGCCTATTGGACAGCCTACCTAAAGGCACATTATCCAGATGCCTTTATGGCGGCGTTAATGTCATCTGACTCTGGTGATACCGACCGCTTGACCATTGAAATATCCGAATGTAATCGTCTGAAGCTAAAGGTTATTAACCCAGATATTAATGAATCATTCCGTGAATTTGCCGTCGTCAAGGGCACTAATAATATCCGTTTTGGTTTAGCAGCAATTAAGGCGGTCGGCTCGACGGCCATTGACGATATTTTGGCCAAGCGCAAACAGGATGGGCCATTTCAATCGATTGAGGATTTTGCTAAGCGAGTGGATAGTCGAGTTTGCAATCGCAAGGTGTATGAGTCGCTAATCAAGGCTGGTGCATTCGATTGTTTTGCTACGCCCGACCAGCCAGCTCCTAACGGCTATACCGGTAGTCGTTCAGATTTATTATTTAACCTGGATTCGATAATCGCTTTCTCGCAGAAGTCGCAGAAGGAAGCCGCCTCTGGCCAGGGCAGTCTGCTGGATATGTTGGGCGGTGGTGAGGTTGCAGGGTCTGTCTCTCATCTAGAATTAGTAGCGGCACCAACTCAGGCCACTAACAAGGAGCAGTTAGGTTGGGAACGTGAGTTGCTGGGTCTATATCTTTCGGCTCATCCACTCGATAGTTATGATGCTTTCTTGAATGAACAAACTAATGCAACTAAATCGATTACCTCTGATAATGACGGCGCATTGGTTGCCGTCGGTGGCTTAATTAGTAAAAATCGAACGTTGGTGACCAAGGCTGGCAGTAAAATGGCTTTTATGACGATTGAGGACAAGACTGGAGAAATTGAGGTAGTGGTCTTTCCGAAAACATTTGAAAAAATGCCCCAAAATATTGATCCTAGCGACGTGGTGTTAATCAAGGGGCGTGTCAGTGGCAAGGATAAAGAGGGTAATAAGATGCCTGATCCATCCGTAGTTGCTGATTCGGTACAGGTTATCGACGACGAAGTCCTAAAGGCTTATCAACCGACTGGCGTACCAATGGGCGACGTAGATATGTCGACCGTTGGTAAACGCCGTCGCTCGTCTGGCGGTGGAAAGTGGAATGGCGGTTCTGGCGCCAGTGGTGGCTCTGGCGGTGGTTACCGTGCAGCGGGGGCGAACACTGGTTCATATGCTGCTAAAACATCGGTAGTAAAGTCAGGCCCGCCGATTGATCTGTCGCAATACAATATTGTCGATTCATCCAAGCCTAGGGTTTTGTATATTCATGTCAAGGATCCAACCGATGGTAATAAATTAGTAGCCATGAAAGAAAAAGTGGGCGAGTACAAAGGTGCGGATCAAGTAGTGTTGGTTTTAGGTGAAGCATCAAAAAAGAGCGCCATTCGTATGCCGGTGCGCACAAAGATTTGCGAAGAGCTGGAATCGGCAATGAGCGCTATATTTGGGGCGGATTGCGTAGCAGTGCGATAGACATTTAACGCACACGGCTAGTGTGTGATATTATGTGAGTAGTTATCTACATAAAAACAGAAAGGAACGGCAGTGAAAATTGGCAAACCATTTGGCGGTGCGTTAATGGCATCTGTATTAGCTGCGACCATATTGTGCCTTCCCGCCAACGCCCTCACCATCAACTTTGACCTCAACGGTGTTGCTCCCGTTGTCCATAGTGAAAGTGATCCAGATAGTAATAAAGTCACTGTCCCTAACCTAGACCTAGACTTCGACAACATGACCTTCACTGGCTGGAATACCAAAGCCAATGGTCGAG
>CALXTC010000006.1 GCA_944391325.1 uncultured Candidatus Saccharibacteria bacterium
GGTTTTGATAGTGAGGCTGACACCGATAGGCGAGTGGCGATAGCTGGTAATGGTAGTGGTTAAATTCGAGTTGAAAGTAGCGATGGTCAGGCTGGGGTAGCAGACATGATGACAGGCGCAACCCGAACAGGGATTGAACCGGTTTCCGTCAAGGTCGGCGAAAAAGAAGTAATGTTAAGGAATCCCGAGGCGATGATGGTTGGGAAAATTGACCTATTAAACGAGTTGCCGGTTGAACAAATCAAGCAAAAATGGGGCTATGATGTTCCAATGTTTATGAGTGTCGTTGAGAGTTATCATAACGATGACGAGAGTATAGATGCTTATCTGTCTAGACGTTATCTGGAATATCAAAAGGCTGGAATAAAGAGTAAGTTGCAACAATTACCGGGCGACACACGTCTGGGTGATGTTATATCAACTCAGGATGTGCAACGTATATTGCCAGGTGCTGATGACATGTTCGCTCACCAGTTGCTTGACTACAGAGTTAGCGATGTGGATGTGGATAGCTTGCCAGCTAATTGCTTTGCTGAGTGGGGTGCTGCGTACGATAGAGCCATGGACAAATACCGCCAGGCCAATATCTTAGCCGCCCAGCAGGCCGTTGATAACATTGTTGGATAAATACTTGGTTTTTAGAGATTGCTAAAAGAGTGTATATGGTGCGCCGTCGTGGCTCATGCCGGCTGGGCTGTTGATGATATAATATAATCTGTTAATAAACGTTAATGCTTATTTGTCATGCTTGGGCGAAGAAATAGGGTAGAACCAGTGCGACGCAGTCAGCCACAATCTGATGCCAGTTTTGATATGGCGGCCTATCGTCGTGGAACGACGCTAAATTCGTTCAAGAGCGATGAGCCAACGCAATCAGAACGTCGACGTCTGATGCGTCTGCGGTCGTTGCGTCGTCGCATTGCGGCGATTTTGGCAGTGATTATTGTTTTACTGGTGTTGGGTATCTCTGTGTTGAGTCAATTTACTGGTTCGATACGTGGCGTTGTGGCGACGAATGACGATGTCAAGCTAGTCGAGTCAGATATAGAGCGATACACCAAAATTGTTGATGATTACTTATCGCAGAACTCTTTTGAACGGTTTAGTTTTGCTAGACGCAATACAGCGCTGTTGCAATTTGTCGAGGAGCAGGCCCCTGAGATTTCGGATATCAGAATCGTACCGGCTGGGTTGGCAAGTAGTAATGTCGAGATAACCGTTCGTCGTCCTGTGGCAATGTGGATTGATAATAATGGAACTGAGTTCGTTGACGAGAATGGCGTGGTGTTTGATAGGAATTATTTCTCGGTTCCATCTATCGCCATCGAGGACAATAGTGGCGTTTCGGTTGACGGGGCTATGGCGACATCGACAAATTTTCTCAGTTTTATCGGTCGAACAGCCTCGGCATTAGAACAAAGCGAGGGGCTGAAGGTTGTGCGAGTGGTTATCCCACGTGGTAGCGCCAGGTATGTGGAGATTTATTTGGATGGTCGTAACTATCCGTTTAAGGCGCAAATTACCCGTGATGCCACATCGCAGGCACATGATATCGCTGTGATGACCAGATATATCGATAGTCGTGGTATCCAGCCACAATATGTTGATTGCCGGGTTGAGGGCAAGGCCTACTGGAAGTAGCGGAGTAGGGGAAGAGGGTAAAATTATATAAAATAATAAAATATAAAATTGTCAAGCCGGTGTGAGAGACGGCGTGAAAAGGGGAAGGGGAAACATATATTTCACAATAAAATAATAAAAATGCAAGTTTGTCAAAAATTGTGGAAAAACCTCTTGACACAATCCGGCTGTTTTGTGACGTCATAGCGTCAATTCTGTGTGTGGGGTCGTGCCAACGATGGGCTGTTTGTTGCCTATATGGTTGGTTAAAAATCACGATTTTTTAACGATTTTTGAATTATTCGGGGGATACCGTATTTTTGATAATTTAATTATTTTTTGATTAATAGCACGTGAAGTCATGGTGCACGGCTATGCTCTAACAATATTTTTTGAATTTATTTTTGGCACTTGGAACGTCTGAATGACAAGTCGCCAATTTGGGCGGTTTTGGAGGTGGCTCATCTGATACTAGTCCCGTTTCGTCGTAAAAGGTATATTGTGCGACATCAAAACAATTGACCAATCCTCACGACTCCATTACTTCTACTCGCCGTATTTTTGTCGTTGGATCAAATTTTGGAAGTTCTTAATTATTCTAAATATAATATTCACTGGCGTCATCGCCCTCGTCTAAGATATTTGCTATGTTAAATTTAATTATCAATATCGATATTAATTACGTGTTGCCCCAGTTGGCCACTCGTCGCCATGCTTGCGTTAACGTTATTTTATGCAGGTAACGTCTATGCATAAACACGACCTATTGCTAACGAGTGCTACGTGGGCTCGTTTCTGGGCTTAATTGACTATCAAGGGGCGTTGGGTGAAACTTATAGGATATATATAATTGTGCGACATTAAAGATATATACAAAAGATGAGTGTTCATACGTCTAGAAAAGTGTAAAAATGGGTCCCGCTATGCTGTTAGGCATAGACTGGGACCCAGATTGGAACTTTGAGTATGATGACAGGCGGTTTTGCCTGGTTGGTTGCTATCAACGCTTGCGCTCGCCGGCAATATTCAGAATGCGCAGGAACACGTTGACGATATCCAGGAAAATGTCGCAGGCGTAGATGATTGCGTTATCAACGGTCGGCTCATCGTTGGCGGCGTTGTAAAAATCATAACCAATGAAGCCGCAGAATATTGCGATGACGACCCAGTCCTGCCAAGTGTGATGGACGCCAAACAGCAACATTACCAACTCGATGATTATCATCGCGGCTAAACCCCAGAAGCAAACGACATACAGTCGTCGGAAGATATCTGGTCGAATGAAGCCTAACGTCGCAAAAGTTGCGGTGATGACAGCTGTTGCCACAACGGCATTCAAAACACTCAATGCGGTATACTCTGCGCTAGTCCAGGCAACTGGTAGACCAAGTGTCAGGGTCATAATGCTGTAGCCGACAATCATCATGGGGATGCTGTCCCGATCTTTGCCGATGAACATGACGGGAATGCCCACGAATGGCAAAATGATGCAACCGATGCAAACGGCTGGGTCAAGCATGAAGTTCATCGCCCCCGGCACGGTGTCAAAGTAAGCGTACATGAGGCCGATAATAACCAGTGATGCTGTGACAATCCCTCCAATCAGTAGGTTGTAAACACGTCGTGACAGCCCTCCAGGCTTTGCCCTGACCAAGAAGTCCTCGTCGAGGACCCGATCAGTATGACCGTACTCCCAGCTCATACTCTTCTCCAATCTGTAATGTGCGCAACGGGCGTCAAATCCGTTGCTATTGCATGACATATTTATTATACACAAACTCAATGCGATTGAGAGATTTTGCTTATACTTGACTATATAAACAGTTCCGTTTTATGATAGCGACAGACTTAATGGTTGTGTAGACCGTTGAGTAGTACATACGATCCTTCTAGGGAGTGATTTACATGAAGTCAGTTTGCCAGTATGACGGCATCAAGCTCTATCGCCCGGTGACCGATGGCGAGAAAAAGTTGTTTGCCGATATGCTAGTTAAGCGGTTCCAGGGCGACCGATACAAGTCTTTTCTGACCTTCGATGACAGCTCTGGTGATCCTATTATTGCCTATGTTCAGGTGATTGATTTTCTGGATCCAGAGCAATTGCTGGTTGGCAAGAGTGGTCGTCGTTGGCGCTTCTATCTAGAGCCAGTCGCGCATTGTTTTCTCGGCAAGCCCGAATCTCTATATGAAGCCGCCCGGGCAGAAACGCATCGTTTTCTGAATAACTATCGTCCATTGTGGGGCGATGAACAGGGGCGAGATTACGTCTGTATTGAAGTTCAGGAGATGCCCGCAAGAGATATGGACTGCTTCATCTATCAGATTCTGATGGATATTGACGTCACGACACCCGAACTACTGGCAGTCGACAAAGAAATCTCTTCCTAGCAACTAACTCCAGGACGTCTGAACCACCTGACGTCTTGTTGCATAGGCTGGGTATTCGCCCAGTCGTCATACCGGGGTAACGTCCATAACCCATCGGTTGGGCCAAAAGCTTGACTGGGGCGTTACTCCGACCAACTGTTCCCGGGCTCATCCATTTAGCGGATGAGCCCGTTCCCTTTTACGAATTGCGATAGAAGATCTTATTCTTCCCAATCTAGGGTATTCATATAGACGATGTCATCGTAATGGCCCAACCTTTCGCTAGGGTCGCGGATGTAGTCGTCGATACGTCGATTAATATCGGCCAGATATCTTTGATCGTTAATGTTTAGGATTTTGGCAATAAAGTTGCGTCGTAGGTTATACTCATACGGCACGGTCTGCTCGACCCCGCCTAGGTTTAGGCATCCGTAGTCCTTGGCAATGGGTATAATAGCATCATCAAAATCGTAAATGCTAGTAATCCAATCTAGATTAGCCATCAGATACTTAATTGTCTCGCAACGTAGCATGTCGATATGCATGTGTTCGCTACCTAGGGCAGTCATATTAAGGGCAAATAGCAATTGCATATATCTGGTTAAGTAACCAGTATCTATGATGTATTTGGTGACGCAATCATGGAATAATGCCATGTCGCCGTCAGATGGGAAGAAATCGACTTCGCCACTAATGGTCTCTAAGAGTTGATAGACAGAGATGTCCTCTGTGCATTCATCTAAATACTCCTTAACTGGCGCGCTGGTAGTGCGCAGCAAATAATCATGTAGTCCATCAACTAGAACATCTGCTAAGCGGTAGTCTGCCGTCGCCACGGTGTAACGGGCATTATCCTGGGTGATTAGGTCAAACCTAATTAGCTTGTTGTCGACATAAAATCTATCGACATTATCATTGAAGGCATCTGCCCAGCTGGCAGGATAATCTTTTATATTGGTAAGGGAGTTGATCTTGGCAATACTGGCAATGCATTTATAGCCAAACTGTACTTTTGGATTGGAGCTATGGGTGATCACGACCTGTTCTTTACTAAGGATGCCAATGCCAATTAGGTCATTGATAGCTTCTTTGGCCGATAATGTGGGGCGGGAGCGCACTGATGCATAGCCGGAATAGATGTTGCCAAGGTGGTAAATAATATATGGATTGATGTAGCCAATAGCATAGGCTAAGCAGGCGATGCGATTGTAGAGGTTGTTAATAATAGGTTCTTCCGACCAACAACTATCAACGAAGTTCTGCCAGAAGGCCTTAGCTGCTATATCAATTCTGGCTGGTTGAGCCAATTCCTTTAGTGCCGTCCAATGTTCAATTGGCTCAAGGGCGCTTGTGCTGTTGTTGGGTGAGTTAACATGGCTACATTCAATTAAATAACCTTTGTAATCTAGGTAGTCGCATTTGCCGTTAATGCGGTGAAACGTCAAGCTATCGTCATGACTGTTAAAAAACAAATCGCTCTCCACGCCTCTATGTGTCGTTGCGCAATAATGAAGCTTGGGGTGGCTGCCGCCAACATTCTTAAGAGCCAAATTCTTCAGGCTCTGGTAGGCGGCAGCGTCGTTAGGGCTATTGTTCTCTTGGATTAGAAAGTGATTAACCTTGTCGTCTTTCCACGTGTAAACATCGGCTATGCTAGCTGCGTTAGTATCGTGATAGCCGACTTCATCGACCTTGGTCGCCATTACGTTATTGTCAAGCCGCATATAGATAATATCGTTGACGTCGATATTGTATGTGGTAGGTTGATTGCCAGCTATAGTTAGGATGTCGTTTGGCATTAGCAACCCCAAATCATGCGCAGCCTCTGCAAGATTGGCGTAACCCTTAAACTTCTTTGTTTCGGATTGATTAATCGTCGCCATGTTCGCCATATAACCTCCTTATTATCACTTATATTATACCTTGTTTTATTGTAATCTGAGAGTTCTCATTGAGACTAATTTTGCTAGATGATGATAAAATTGTATGTATTACAGTAATAGGTAACGTTCTTTACGGGGTGATTACTATGGTCGAGCATTACGCAATCCGGACTGGCGTAGCCAAGGATTGGGAGGGTCGCGAGCGTTGTTTCGTTGCTCTCGACGTCCGATACGACAACAACTACTTCTACGAAGAGAAGGAACGGTGGTGGTTTGATGATTTCGAGCCGGGCTCGCTAGATAGTCCAGCCGATCCAGCCGTAGCTGATAAGGTAAAAGAACTGATGGATAAGTATTTTCGTTAGTGTTGTTAACCAACCGTGGTGGAAGCGAAGGAGGATGATAGATATGTCGTCAGTTCGACTGGTTGTTGACGGCCCGTCTGCTCAGGACTTGATCGAGACCATTGAGCAGGCTGGCAAGCGAATTGAACGCGTGCTAACCTTTGGCGTTGTTGACAAGGACGAGCAGGCGTCCGTCAAAGCCGGTGGCTCCTATAGTGCCGACAAAGTCATCAAGGTGCGAGCAGTGATTCAACAGTGTCGTCGCTGCGATACGCCGGAATATGTCTACGACCTGCGGGTTCGAGCCTGGGTGAGCACGACTGGCGGTAATATGATCGATAATGTACCGCTGCACTATAACGCCACTCGCCAGGTCGGCACGATTGACGCCCCAGAACTGACTGAGCTGTACTAGATGGTGTTGACGACAGGTAGGTGATGACGCTTCGCCGTCTGTAGGCTCTGTATGTCTAGGTTAATAGCCCCGTCGCTTGCGACGGGGCTCGCCTAATGTTTAGGGGTGGTGTTCGTCGTGCATATTAAACCTGGTCTACTAATGTAAAATAGAGATATATAAATAAGGAGAGTTAAATTATGGCGTATTCAGATATCTTAAAAACTAGGCGATCAATCTACATTCTGAACGATCAATTGCCCGTTAGTCAGGCAATTGTGGCAGGTAGAATTAAAGAGGCGATTTCTTTGTCGCCCACTGCCTTTATGATGCAGGGTATTCACGCAGTTATTTTAACTGGCGATAATCACAAGAAATTGTGGGATAAAATTGTTTACAATACACTACAAAAGATTGTGCCAGCAGAAGCCTTTAAGCGAACAGAGATTAAACTTAATACTTTTAGTCAGGCGACTGGGACTATTCTGTTGCTGCGTGATTTGGAAGCCGTTGAGCAGATGAGGAAAGAGTATGCTACCTATGCCGACGAGATGGACAATTGGTCGTGGCAGGACCTGGGCATTGCTATGGTTAATATTTGGAATAGTTTGGCCGAGATCAATGTTGGCGCCAATATTCAGCACTATAATCCGCTGATTAATGATGAGGTCAAGGCTACGTGGAATATTCCTGCGAACTATCAGTTGGTTGGTCAAATGGTTTACGGCGGTATTGTCAGCCGTCCTGGCGACAAGGAGCGCAAAAGCGGCGACGAACTAGTTCGAGTGGTCTAGCCGCCATATTAATAAATAGACCCCATATGAACGAGGTCTGCGTTTTTGGGTCTAAACTAGTTGTTGTTATATTTCAACTAACTCATATTCTCGACTACCAAATCCTAGCTTGGCGGCGGCTTCTAGGATGTGGCGACCGTGGCGAGATTCGACGCGTTCAATGAAGTGATCGCGCCCTGGGTCATTCGAATTCCAGATTAGGTCAATACACGCCTGGTCAATGGCGATTGGGTCGGTACTGGCCAATATGCCGATATCTTTCATACATGGTAGTTCGGGATTAACCCCTTCCCCGCAACAATCACAGTCAACACTTAGGTTAACCATAGCATTCAGATAGACGATATTGTCACCAAAATGTTTGGCGACTGCACTGGCGGCGTCGGCCATAGACTCGATAAAGCCGATTTGATCAGCCTTGAACATATCCGGCTGAACATCTTCCCTGCCGACACAGTGAATATGCAGTTTGCCATGACTACTGGCGCAGCCGATTGATAACTGCTTTAACGCTCCGCCAAAGCCGCCCATTGGATGCCCCTTAAAATGAGACATGACCACCATCGAGTCATAGTTCATTAGATTTTTGCCAACATAATCTTCTTTGATTTGCAGACCATCTGGAATATCCAATTTTACCTCGCCGTCGGCGTCCATAATGTCGACGTCGAAATATTTACTCCAGCCGTGTTCCTCCATCAGTTTAATATGCTTTTCTGTAGTGTCGCGTTAGCCAGCATAGGCAGTATTACACTCAACAACCGTGCCATTAACGTGGTCAACCAGTGGTTTAACAAACTCGGGATGCAGGTAATTCGGATTACCCTTCTCACCCGAATGCAGTTTAACGGCTACTTTGCCGGGCAGTTTAATTCCTAAGGCGTCATACACTTTGACTAGAATTTCTGGACTAACATCCTTGGTGAAATATACTTTTGGCTTCGTCATGCTTACTCCCTATACTTAGTTTAGTTCCTTAACTATTATATCAACCGCCAACAGATGGTTGTTTGTGAGTAAAAATAGTAAAAGCCACCCCTTTGTCCTGTGGACTTGGGGTGGCGTTCGTAAGAGGTCGTATGTCTGTGGCTACCGAGCGTCGGCGACGTTCCAGTCGGGATGCTGTTGGCATAGCTTTTTCAGCCTATGTTTATATTGACCGAACGTATTATCGGCTTGCTTGATGATATCTCGGTATGGTCGGTAATAGAACAGATAAGCAAAGCCTCCGATAAACGGCAGAGCCATGGCTGTCTGTAACGGCAGACCGTAGACAAAATCGGCAATCAGGCAGGCGATGCTGCCGACAGCCATTATTATTCGACCACGTCGACGATATCGGAGCCCATTGCTCGTGAGTGCGGTAATTCTGTCCAAGAGAG
>CALXTC010000007.1 GCA_944391325.1 uncultured Candidatus Saccharibacteria bacterium
ATCTATGGACCACTTCTTGTGGTGGAGTAGGTAACTTTGCTGGTAATAATTCGGCAGTTATCCGACTTCTGTTGAATCAAATTCCAGGCGCCAATGATGCGATTCATCAATCCAAACACATGTAGGCAGCGTCTGATGCTGATTGGTCATAACATTTGACGTCACGCCGTCATAGTGATAAATTATTATGGCTATGAGAGGAACAAAAACAACGGTATATCTACCAGAAGAACTTCGCCGAACTGTTAAAAAACATTTAATTGATACTGGTGAAACTTTGTCAAAATACGTAGAGATTGCCTTAGAGAACCAACTGGCTTTTGACAAGACCAGGGCGGGCAAAAAGCGTCTAAAGGCTAAACAGAAAGCTGACGAAATCGACAGCGTAATACGTGATTTAACTAAGGATTAACCTGATGATTAGGGCCCTGATCTTTGATAATTTTGGCGTGCTAATGGACTTGGTTTATAGTTCACTTAGACACATATTGCCAGATGATGCCAGAGCAAAGTTGCTAGATATTCTAGATCAAGCAGACAGTGGTCGCATTAGCGACGCCGATGAATTGAAGCAAATTGAGGATTTGTTAAATCAATATAACATCGACGGAGCATCAGCCGTAGCACAGGCCATTCAACATGCCGACCGAAACACTGAGTTGTTGCAATTTATTTTGGACAATAAACAGCGGTATAAAATGGCAATGTTGTCTAATGTGTCGGCTGTAATCTGGAATTATTATACACAGGCGGAATTGGACAAATATTTTGATCAGGTCGTTTTGTCCTATCAGGAGAAGATCGCCAAACCCGACCCACGCATCTACAGGCTGACCTGTGAACGATTGGGTGTTCAGCCTAATGAGTGTGTTTTTACTGACGACAACGAGGTCAATGTGATTGCAGCTAGACGAGTTGGCATGCAAGGTATTGTTTTTACGGGTAATGATGATTATTTTGCTAAACTGCGGGAGATCTTAGGCGATGCCTGAACTGCCAGAGGTCGAAACCGTTCGTCGAGGCCTTGATAAACTAATCGTTGGTAAACAAATTGTGGCGGTGGATTGTCTGTGTGAGAAATCTTTGCCGATTGCCACTGCCGACGTCAATAAGATTATTGTTGGTGCTACCATTCTAGCCGTTCGTCGACGGGCAAAAATGTTGATGATAGACTTGTCTGGTAATTATACATTGTTAATTCACCTGAAGATGACGGGGCAGATGGTTTACCGTGGCGAGGCTAATTGGGGTGCAGGGCATCCCAATGATTCATTCTTAGGTAATTTACCAGACCGTTCGACCAGGGTAATTATTCGACTATCCGGTGATAATACCTTATTTTTTAACGATCAGCGTAAATTTGGCTGGATCAAACTGTATCCTACGACCGAAATCGACGATTTGCCAACTATGCGTAAACTTGGCCCCGAGCCACTAATTGGTGATCCTTGGCCCGAGTTTATCAGGCGGGTTCGACGCCATCCACGCCTAAGTATTAAGGCAACGATTTTAGATCAGACGACGATTGCGGGTGTAGGCAATATTTATGCCGATGAAAGCTTGTGGTTGGCTAAAATTCATCCAGCGACCAAGGTAGAGCAACTGTCAGATGACGATCTCAAACGTTTGCTTGACGGCATTAAAAAATCGATGGCGGACTCTTTGGCGGCGGGTGGTTCAACGGCCCGTAATTATGTTAAGGCCGATGGAACTAGGGGTGACTATCTGGATAAATTTGCGGCGGTTTACAATCGAGCCAATCAACCGTGCTTACGTTGTGGTCATGATATAGCCAAGATTCGTGTGGCAGGGCGTGGCACGCAGTATTGCCCAAATTGTCAGATGTTACAATAACAATATATGATTCACTTTCTGTATGGCGATAACGATTTTCTAATTGACCGTTATGTTGAGCAGATCAGAACGGACTTTTTGCATCGACATCGGGATGGCGGTGTAGTGCAGATCGACGTTGGTAATGTTGCGCCTACTGCCATCATGGCTCAGTTAACAGCCGTTAGTCTGTTTACGATGAATCAGCTGATAATAATTAAGGCGTTTACATCAATTGCCGATAACTGGACCTTGCTAGAGAAGAATATTGATTATATCCCCGAGACTACAGAAGTGATTTTGACCGATATTAAATCACTGAGCAAGGTAAAGAATCTAGCTATTACTAAAACATTTAAAAAATTAAAGGCTAGTGGGACTGACATACATAAAATGGAATTGATCAAGCCATGGAAAATGGGGGAGTGGCTGGCTGATGTTATTAAGACTCGTAATTTGCCGATTGATAAAAACGCCCAAAGAAAACTACTGGAACTAACATCTGGTAGTGACAACCAACAGGCCAGGCTGGCAACTGAATTGGACAAATTGGGCAGCTTAGCTGAGCCAATTACGGTGGATGTTGTTGCTAAATATGTCGAGCCGGATATCAATGCCAATGCCTTTGCAATTTTGGAGATGGCAATATTGGGTAATTCTAGTGATGCTATGGCTATGCTTAAACAGTTGCAACTTAGTGGCGAGGATAGCAATCGGTTTATGGGGCTACTGGCGTCGCAGCTACTAGCATTGACCGCTGCGATAACAGGGGCTAAGCTAAAGATTAATCCATATCAACTAAGTCAGGCACAAAGATTAGCCAGTCAACTAGGCAATTCAAATGCTCAGATCAGTAAATTAAAACGGATATCGACTAAGTTGGCGGAGCTTGACGAGCAAATAAAATTATCTACGCCAGAGGACGCCTGGAGTCGTATAGAAATAGCCATGGCTTGTATATAAAATACCCCTCCTAGGAGGGGTACTTGCGACGCTTAATAAGGTTACCAGCCTATTTCTTCTTGCTGGGGATTTTGACGCCAGCTTCCTTGGCGGTACGGGCAATGTGCTTAATTCGGCGAGCAGCGGCTTGCTTGCTGATGACCTTTTTCTTGGCGGCAGTGTCAATGGCGCTTTGAGCCGTACGCATACTGTCAAAACTTGGCTCAGCCTCAAAAGCCTTGGTAGCGGTGCGCATGGCGCGCTTAGTCCGCAGGTTCTGGGCGTAACGACGGCGATCCTGCTTCATCTTTTTGACTGCTGATTTGATTAATGGCATTTATAACTCCTCTTCTGAGCGATCCTAAGACCTTGCTCACAATTAATTTATCCTGACCATTTTAATAAAAACAGTGGTAGATGTCAAATAGCAGGGATTTGGTGATTTTTATTGTTTATGTTAAAATGCTAGCAAAATCACGTGGAGAAATAAAAAATGAAAGAAACAACTCAAAAACAACTAATTAATAAAATCAAGTCAGTTAATAATATTTTAGTGACGGTTTCGCGTGACCCGAGCGTTGATGAGTTAGCCTCAGCATTGGCATTAACGCTGGCGCTAAATAAATTAGGCAAGCGATCGGTTGCGGTCTTTAGTGGTCAAATCCCTAGGTCTATCCATTTTCTAAATCCAGAGAAGACCTTTGAGGACAATGCTGATAGTTTGCGCGATTTTATTATTAGCCTTAGCAAGGATAAGGCCGACCGATTAAAGGTTCGGCCAGACGGGGATTTTGTTAAGGTATATATTACGCCTTATCGAACTAAGATTACGCCAGATGATTTGCGGTTTGATGAGGGTGATTTCAACATTGAACTAATCGTGGCAATCGGTGTGAGTAGTCGTGACGAATTAGATGCTTCAATTGCTAGTCATGGCAAAATCTTCCACAATGCAGTGACTGCTACGCTAAACCTAGGCCAACTGCATGATGCCCTGGGGATGATTAGCTGGCAGGATAGTGAGGCAGGTTGTTATGCTCAGATGTGCTACGAGTTGGTGAACAGTCTTAATAGTGGGGAACACCCCCTAATTGACGAGCCAGTCGCTACGGCTCTATTAACTGGCGTAGTAGCCGCTACTGATCAGTTCCGTAATGCAATTACCTCGCCAGCCATTATGACATTATCGGCCAATCTGATGTCGAAGGGTGCTAATCAACAACTAATTACGTCAGAGCTAGAAGCAGCAGATGAAACAACGTCTTTGGATGATGAGCGTTCTGCTAATAGTGCTGGTGGCAAGCGAGATCAGGTCGGATTTGATCGCAATAATTCATCGCAGGATGACTACGAGGACTTCGTCGACGTAGATAATTCGAATGATCCAATCGAGCGACGACTTCAGACTGACCGACGCGATTTGAGCCGTCGTCACGGCGTCGACGCTCTACATGCGACTCAGGCTAGCCTATTGGAGCGCACTGGATCAATAGATGCCTCGACGTCAGCTAGACCAACGCCCAGTGAAGCACCACGACTATCTGGTGATGAGCAAATTCCTAGTGAAATAATTGCCAACAATCATCAAGAATTCGCTACAGAGCCAGCCAAGCCCCAAGAGGTTAGTCCAGCACAATCAGTAAACTCGACTGTTGAAGGGGAGACAACTTCTCAGCCTCAATCATCACCAGGATCGTCTGCTTCGACTCGTTCACAGTATGTTGAGGACCCATTGGCGCAGATGAATGGTCTGGCGACTGTCGCTGACGGAGCAACGATACCGACTAGTTCCGGATCGTATCTAATCGGTGGGGAGGCTCACGACTTGCCTCAGAATAATACTAGTGGTGTTTCGCCATTGGCAGAGGGTGATGATTTGCCGTTTCGTCAACCAAACCAAGTGTCGCCTATACCAGAGCCTACGCCGGTTACTGGCGTTCCCGCACAACCACAGGTGGTCTCGCAGCAACCAGCAGCTGAACCAGTGGCTTTGCCGCCATTGCCAGATCTGAGCCAACCATTGCCTCAGACAATGCCGGCTACTACCCCGGATGTTGCTACTGCTCAGTCACAGACACCTGTGGTGCCGACCGATCCTAGCCAGAGCAGTCCATTGCCTATGGCTGACCTGCCACTACCAGATCAGGTTGCCGGTAATCCAATGCAAACTATCTCAACAGTCAACCCAGCAACTAATAGTATGCCTTTACCACCTATGCCTCCGGCACCTGAGACTCCGATTTCGGCAACTGCTATGCCACCGGTTGTTGAACCTGCACCAATGCCGGCAGAACCATCTCAGACATCCACCTCAGCGGCTATTACTGAGCCGTCAGCTACTCAGCCCTTACCGCAGCCAGCTACCCAGGCGGCTAGCGCCGACCCTGGCCAGTTTGTGATACCATCATAGGGATGACAACATCAAATAATAGTGGTTACGACAGAATTATATTGATTGATAAGCCGGCTGGGATATCGTCGTTTGGGGTAGTGGCACGAGTTAGGCGCTATTTGACTAATTTAGCCGGACATCGGGTTAAGGTTGGACACTGTGGGACACTAGACCCCTTTGCTACGGGTCTATTGATTTTAGTGACTGGCAAGAATACTCGTCGGGCTAGTGAATTTAGCGGTTTAGATAAGGTTTATCGGGCGGTGATTAGACTGGGCGCTACATCAACCACTGGTGACCCAGAGGGCGAGATAACAGATTGCGATGTTAACCATATACCTAATCGTGATGAAGTAGTGGTGGCATTACAACAATTTATTGGTCGGATTACCCAAACGCCACCAATGTATAGTGCCATCAAAATAAATGGTCGACGCGCCTACCAGCTAGCTAGGGCTGGCCAGGTGGTGGATATGCCGTCACGCCAAGTGACGATCTATGATATACGACTGATTAGCTATAATTATCCAGACTTAACGATTGAGACCAAGGTTAGTAGTGGTACATATATTCGATCTCTGGCTATTGATATTGGCGAGATGCTTCATACGGGGGCGTATGTGACTGAACTGCGTCGGCTAAGCGTTGGCGAGTTTACGGTTGATGAAGCTGTCGCGCTATCCGAGTTTATTGGGTAAATCTTGTCAACAGGGGCGAAATCTGGTAGACTTAGGGCTATGATTACCAAAGAGGATAAATTAGCTGCGCTTAAATCCACTCAGCTACATGATGGCGACACTGGTTCGTCTTCTGCACAGGTGGCCATTCTAACGAAGCGCATAAATGAAATTACCGAGCATATGAAGCAGAACAAGCATGACTTTATGGCTCGTCGTGGCCTAATTCAGATGGTTGGCCGTCGCAAAAAACTACTAAAGGCGCTAGAGCGCGAGGACTACGACCAATATAAAAAGGTCATCGAAACCCTAGGTCTACGTAAGTAGTCGCTGGAAATTAAATCAGGATGGCGCCAGTTATGCTGGCGTCATTTTGCTATAATTGACAGAATAATGGCGTATGAAACCAGACGAGAACGCCGGCTACGACTTGAAGCAGAGAAGCGACGGCAGAGTCGCCAGCAAGTTGGTGGATTTTTGCTAACGTTATTGTTTTTAATAATTTCCGCTGTTGCTATCATTTATATAGGTAATCGGCACCTGGCTGTGACTAGTGACAATGAACAGTCGTCCTTAGATGAACAATCTGATTCGGATAGTGCAAATGACGAAACAGCGCACGTTGAGCCACCTCAGTCAGATCAAGGGGCAGTTATCAACACTGATTTACCAATTGTGCTGGCCCAGATTAATGGCGAGCTCGGTATTTCAATGAAAAGCGGACTGGCTGATCTGCCGAATCAGACAACTGCGGCCGTAGCGATGATTGACCTGTCTGATCGTGGCTATAGTAGTGTTAACTATAACTCAGATATTCAGTTTACTAGTGCGAGTACATATAAAATTTATGTTGCCTACGCTATGATTCATGACGTTGAAACGGGACAAAAGAGTTGGGATAGTCCAATCAACGGGACTACATGGGAAACCTGTTTGTCGCGGATGATTATTAATAGCGACAATGCATGCCCGGAGCGTTATCTGTCGTTGATTGGTTACAGCCGATTCAATGAGATTGTCAGTGGTTTAGGTGTTAGTGACAAGACAGTCTTTGCTCCATATGATATGCGAACAACAGCGGCAGATTTGGCCTTGGTGCTACAAAAGATATATCAAGGTGAATTGATGAGCGACGAAAATAAAAATCGCCTATTTGGTCTTATGGGGCAACAGATCTATCGTCAAGGTATCCCCGCTGGCGTAGGCGATAAGGGGGCGGTCTATGACAAGGTGGGCTTTATGGATGGCTTATTACACGATGCGGGCATTGTTCATACGGATAACGGTGATTATATTTTAGTGATAATGACCAACGGCGAATCCTGGCAATACATTGCTAGGATTGCGACATATATCAACGATTTACTGACTAACGTTAACTAGTGCTAGCTATGCTATAATTTAGATGTAATTTAACATGCGTTAGCGGTGTACACGGGAATACTGGGTTAGCATTTCGGTGTCCGCTACTAACGCATAGAATAGGAGATATATGACCAAGGTCATTCAAACTGGTAAAGACATCGTTCGGGTGTCTACTGATTGGTTAGGTCGCGAGTTGTCGTTTGAGGTCAACAGGGTTGGTTTTCGAACGACGTCAACCGTGGTTGTACGTTATGGTGACACGGTGGTTTTGGGAATGGTTAATAGTGGTAATGTAAATCCAAACTTAGACTATTTCCCACTGTCAATTGATTACGAGGAAAAATATTATGCAGCTGGTAAAATCAGCAGCTCGCGTTTTATTAAACGTGAGGGCAAACCGTCGGACGAGGCTGTTTTAGTTGGCAGATTGATTGATCGACCAATCAGACCACTATTCCCTAAAGGCTATCGCAATGAGTGCCAGGTTGTCACAACTGTGCTGTCGATGGATCCTGCGTTTCGACCTGATGCCGTGGCTATGCTAGCCGCCTCGGCTGCATTAATGATTTCGGGCGTGCCATTTGATGGTCCAATTGCCGGATTGAGGATCGGCATAAATGGGCAGGGTGATTTTCAGGCCTTTATGAGCCGTGACGAACTGGAACATAACAAACTGGATCTATTTGTTGCTGGCAAAGATGGCAAAGTGATGATGGTAGAGGCTGGGGCTAACGAGGTCAGCGAAGACGCCATTGCCGACGCCTTTGAGTGGGCTTTAGAGCAAATTAAACCAGCGTTGGATCTGCAAATACAGCTAAAGGACGCTATCCAGCCGGTGCAGCAAGAGTACGAATTAGTAGTTCCAAATGCTGATATTCAGGCTAAGGTCGGTGATTATTTGTCAGATAAACTGACTGCTGACTTGCGTATGCCATATCCACAACGTAATCCATTGGTCGAGCAGATCAAACAGGATATGTTAGATCACTTTGCTGCGAATTATGACGACGATGATTGGGCTGAGATTCAGGGGGAGTACTTAGACGCTTTCGATATGGCGCTACACAAGAACGTCCGGCAAGGCATTATTGATGACGGAGTACGTCCTGACGGACGCCAGCTAACTGAGATTCGTCCACTGACCTCCGAAGTACACGTATTGCCACGTGTACACGGGTCGTCTCTCTTTACTAGGGGATTGACCCAGGCTATGAACATCGTGACTCTAGCACCTCTGTCCTACGCTCAGTTGGTTGACACAATGGAGGTGACTGATGGCGAGCGACGCTATATGCATCACTATAATGCACCAGGCTACACGGTCGGTGAGATTAAACGACTGGGTGCACCTGGTCGCCGGGAGATTGGTCATGGGTATTTGGCGGAACGAGCCTTGTCTCCGATGTTACCCAGCCCAGAGGAATTTCCGTATGCAATTCGCTCGGTAACCGAAATTATGTCCCAGAATGGTTCAACATCAATGGCGGCGACTTGCTCATCGTGCTTAGCCCTAATGGATGCAGGCGTACCACTAAAGCGCCCAGTTTCGGGTGTAGCTATGGGGTTAATGATTGATGGTGATCGGCATTATATCCTGACGGATTTGGCCGATCAGGAGGATTTTGCTGGTGACATGGACTTTAAATGCACTGGCACTACCGAGGGAATTACCGCCTTGCAGATGGATATGAAAGTTCATGGTCTGCCAGTTGATATTTTGCGTGATGCTCTAAAACAGGCCAAACAGGGTCGGGCGAAAATTTTGGATCACATGTTGCAGACGTTGCCGGCTCCTCGCCCAGAATTGTCACCATATGCTCCTCGTATCGAGAAACTAATGGTAGCCCAGGATAAAATTGGCACAATTATTGGCAAGGGCGGTGAAACAATTAATAAAATCACTAGCGAGACTGGCGTCGAGGTAAATATCGATGAGAGTGGTCTGGTAACATTTGCTAGCAACGATGCTGAAAAAATGAAGCAAGCCGTTGATTGGGTCAAGAGTTTAATTGAAGAGCCGGAACCAGGTAAGATTTACCGAGGAACTGTTGTAGGGCTAAAGGACTTTGGGGCATTTGTGAATATTTTGCCGGGTGTTGATGGAATGTTGCATGTTAGCAAGATTTCTAATCGTCATATCAATAACCCAGCTGATGTTTTGTCGGTTGGCCAGCAGATTAACGTTAAATTGACCTTAATTGACGACAAAGGTCGACTAAGCCTAACTATGCTGGGTGTTGATCAAGATGATGGAGCAACTGCAAAATAGGGGTAAATGATATAGAGGGGTGTTAGGTGGCGACAGCAATAATCACGGGAGGTAGCTCAGGTATCGGTCTGGAGTTTGCCAAGGCGTTGGCAAGCCGTGGATTAAAGTTGATATTAGTGGCACGCGAGGAGAAAAAGCTACAGCAGGTTTGTCACGACCTGGCAGAACAATATAACGTTGACGTGCGACCAGTAGTAGCTGATTTGTCTGATTCGGAAAACGTTGAAACACTGGTGGATTTAATTGGTCGGGCAAAGGACTTGGCCTATATGATTAATAACGCTGGGTTTGCTATTCATCTAATGGCCGACGACAACTCGCGGACTGCCCATGAATTACAACGTGGAGCTATGAATGTCATGGCCTATAATGTGTTAATTCTAAGCTCGGCGGCTGCTTCGTTAATGAAGCGGCGAGGTCAGGGTAGGATTATCAACATTGCTAGCACGGCAGCGTGGACATTCCAGGGTAACTACTCGGCCATTAAACGGTATGTTTTAACATACACTCAGGGACTATCTCTAAGCCTAGAGGGAACTGGCGTCACAGCCACGGCTGTTTGTCCAGCTTGGATGCATACTAATTTCCATAAATCAGCCGGACTGGGTGAGCCGTCAATTCCTGAATGGCTGTATGTCAACCCAATAAAGGTTGTGGAACAGGCTCTTAGAGCTGCCGATAAAGGCAAACCGGTGGTTGTCCCAACGCTTCGTTGGAAGATTATAATTTGGTGTCTGGCACATGGACCTCTTGCCCTAAGGCGACAAATTACGCGTGTGTACCTAGGCAGTGGAAACTATAAACGGAAACGACGTAGTCAGGCGAAATAGGGTAATGTGTAATGGCTGGCAATAATCAGCACCTGATTAAAAAATATCATTCAAACTGGCGATATGTCAGTCGCAAGTTAATTCAGTCGGGTAGTCTGGCTAAGTGGTTGCAAAAGAATTTTGCCATATCTGTCAAAGGACAAAGCAACCTAAATAAATTGTCGACTAATGGTGCCTTTATAATTGTTGCCAATCATCAGTCACACCTTGATGCACCGTTAATTATCGGTACGCTACCACGCAAAATCGGAGCCAGGGTGGCAGTTGGTGCTGCCAGTGATTATTTCTTTAAAAACTACTGGCAAAGTAAACCCACTAGACTGCTGCTAAATACCTATCCAATTGACCGAGGCGGCAACAAAATACACCGAGGATTAACTGCCGATTTAGTGGCGAGCGGTGTGCCAATTTTGGTTTTCCCTGAAGGAACGCGCAGCCGGACTGGTGAATTAGGTAAATTTCATAGCGGATTGGCTAGAATTGCTGTCTCGACCGGTGCACCGATACTGCCAATTGTCCTAATGGGTACGGGTCAGGCCTGGATGGTTGGCCGAAGGCAACCCGAGCCAAACCATCCTAGTGTGTCAATTGAGTTTTTGTCACCCATATATCCATTGTCGGATAGCCAGCCAGAAGAATTAATGGAGTCTGTTCGGCAACAAATTGCTAATAAAATTGGTCAATGAGTCTATTGTCGCAATCACGCTAATGCTTTAAAATGGGCATATAAAACTGAAAGGAGACTTGTGTCTATGAGTGATAACGTCAATCCGTTCGGTCAGCCCGGCCAGCAGCCAACTTCAGCTCAGCCGGCTGGTTCGACTAACCCGTTTGCTAACGGTCCAGTGGCACCGACGACCACACCGGCTGCACCGGTTACACCAACTGGGCCAGCATCCCCAGCAGCCTCAGGCAATCCATTTCCCGCTACCACCCCACAACCAGGAACAACAGACTCGACTAGTCCGTTTGGGACAACGACATTACCACCAACCCCATCGGTTCAGGTTAAGAAAAAGACCAATGTCAAGATGCTGGTCGGCATTATCGTCGGCGTTGTCGCTTTACTGGCAATTATTATTACAGTTGTAGTTGTCGTAATGGGTGGTCAGCCGACGGCTGATGACTACGATGCCGCCTATGATGCAACTAGGGATATAACTACTGCTGTTAGCGATATAACCGGTGATGTTGATTTTAGCTCGGATGCTACTGAGTCAGAGATGGTAGAGATGGCTGATACTGTAATAGCTGCGGTTGATACTGGTCAGAGTAAAATTGATGAACTGGGTAAGATGGCTGCTATCACTAAGGATAACGAAGCCAAGGAGTTGTTTGATACCTTGAACAGTAAATATGGCGATATGGGTACCAAGGTCAAGGAGATGATGAACAACTTTAAACAGATTGCTCCGGTAATGGCCGCGATGTATCAAATTAGCGATATGAGTTATTCTGATCGTAGTGACTACCAGGTGATGGCTGCCAACTTCAAAAACTTGGCTGATGCCGCTAGCGGTGCTACGATTGACAATGCTGATCTAAAGGGTGCAGTTGATAAAATAGCTAGTGCATCTCAGTCGATATCTAATTATTATCAGCAGGCGGCTGGTGGTAATATTCCAGATTACGATATCATTAGTGATGCTCAGGACGACTACTATGATGCCCAGGATGTTCTGACTGATGTGTTCTCAGTTTCTGATCTGTATGATTTATCTGGCGACGTTGATGACGCTCAGTATGATCTAGCTGATTACCTGCTGGATCAGTCATTTGAACTAGATGAGTAGTTAACTGGATGTGCCAGATAATGCGACTACCGCCATTTGGCGGTAGTTTTGCTAAAATAACATATATGGATAAAGCTAGCCGGATAATGGCCTTGGAAAATGAAATTATTGAGCAAAAGATTTGTTCAAATTTGGCGGCTGGAGCAACGCAATTGGTTATGGGCGATGGAAATCTTGATAGCCAGATTGTTTTTATTGGCGAGGCGCCAGGCAAAAACGAAGATTTACAGGGTAAGCCGTTTGTTGGGGCGTCAGGTAAGTTCTTGGATGAAATGCTAACCTCGGTCGGGCTGAATCGTAGCGATATTTATATCACCAATATTGTTAAGTATCGGCCGCCCAACAATCGAGACCCATTGTCCGATGAAAAACGTTCATTCTGGCCCTATTTGATGCGCCAACTAGAAATTATTAACCCAACGGTTATTGTTACACTGGGCCGACATGCTATGGACTGTTTCATCCCAGGGGCAAAAATTTCTGTTGATCATGGACGACCCCACAAGGTTCAGCTACATCGAGATGGGGCGGAGTATAATTGGCTAGTTATGCCGCTATATCACCCAGCAGCAGCCCTTTATAACGGCAGTATGCGCCAAACTCTCATGGACGATTTTCAAAAGGTTAAGGATTTAATTAATTAGCTATCCCTTGCCCTAGTCGTACTAACCAATACGTATCTTTACTTTTTAGTAAAAAAATGTATAATGTTTACTAACAACTTGCGAGAATGCATACTCTTGACTTAACCAAAAATAGATTTGAGTGCTAATCGTAAAATCGAACAATTTTATTAAACGAAGGAGATTTAATTATGGGGCAACAACGCCTAGGTAAGGTGGCGGAGGACGATTTATCCAAGCGCCCAACCAAAACGACTCGTCGCAAAACGGGCAATACTGTACTAGATGCCACGACCACACGCCGTGGTGAGGTAGAGCGAGCTAAGCGTCGAATCAGCGACAATGTTAATGCGCAGGCTAGTCAGCATATTATTGACGGGCCGGTTAACCGATCGATTTACAATGGCTTTGATGGCGAACAATATACGCCAACTTTGGCTAGAAAGCGCCGGGCTGCTGCTAAAAACAAAGTGGCATTAAAGGTGATTCCAATTGGCGGCAATGGCGAAATGGGTATCGGCAAAAATATGACCGCCTTTGAGTTTGGCGATGAAATTGTCGTTATTGATATGGGCTTTCTATTTCCAGGTGATGATTATCCGGGTGTGAATTATATCGTACCCGATATTACCTACCTGGAGGAAAATAGCGACAAGGTTAAGGCGGTTATTATTACTCATGGCCATTTGGATCACATTGGGGCGTTTCATCATTTAATTCAGAAGATTCCCGCACCAGTATATGCAGCTAGGTTCACCATCGGCATGCTGAAAAAGAATATGGAGGAAGAAGATACCGACTTCAAGCCTGATTTCCACGAGGTCGATATGGATAATCATCAGCAAATTCAGGTCAGCGACAACTTTAATGTTGAATTAGTTAGGGTAAATCACTCTATTCCTGACTCGGCAGCCGTGGTCTTGCGTACGCCTGTGGGTGTTATTATCAGCTCAGGCGACTGGCGCGATGAAGAACATCCAGTTGATAACAAAAAAATGGACTGGAATAGGTTGACTGAAATTGCCACCAAGGAAGGCGTCCACTTATTATTGAATGAGTCTACTAATATTGAGCAGGACGGAACGGCTACTCCATATGGCGAAAATGATATTAAGGAAAGTTTTGACCAAATAATGGAGAAGTATGATACTTCGCGCGTAATCATCTCTTGCTTTTCGTCACAGGTTCATCGAATGCAGAATATAGTGACATCAGCTGCTAATCATGGGCGTAAGGTGGCTTTTGCTGGCTTTTCGATGGTGCAAAACGTTGAGATTGGCTTAAAAACCGGTCGTTTAAATATTCCCAAAGACACCGTGGTGACGATGGAGGATATCTCTAAAATGCCAGATAGTCGTGTCTGTATAGTTTGTACGGGGTCGCAGGGCGAATTTAACGCTGTGCTAAATCGTATGGCTAGTGGTGCTCATCGCTACATTAAGATCAAGCCCAGTGATGTTATTGTTTTTGCCTCTAATCCAATTCCAGGCAACGAAAACCATATCGCCCATACAGTGGACGGACTAATGCGAGAGGGGTCGGATGTTTTGCAGAACCGACAGACTGCTAGATATGGTATTGGGCCACTGCATATCTCGGGTCACGCCAAGCATGACGACCACCTAAAGCTAATAGACGCTCTGCATCCTACCTACTACATGCCAAATCATGGCGAATTCCATATGTTGGCTCATAATGCAGAATTAGCTGAGATTGAGTGTGGTATACCCCGTGATCATATTTTTCTATGTGATGATGGTGATATTGTCGAGTTCTATACTGATGGAACAGCTCAGCGAACTGGCCGCATCCATGTAGGTGGCATTATGTATGACGATGCTGGTGCCGAGGTTAGCGAAGTGGTATTAAAGGATCGCATCCATATGTCGACGGAGGGAATCTTTGTAGTTGTCCTAACTGTACAAAAGGGCAGCGGCAAGTTGCTGAGCTCGCCCGATATTATCAGTCGTGGCTTCATCTATCTGCGCGATAGTGAGGAGTTAATCAACTCAATCCGACAGTATGTGCGACAAAAGACAGCCCGTGTCTATGCGAATAAGCGAGTGGATTTAGAGGGATTCAAACATGATCTACGTGATGAGATAACCCAGATTCTTTATGACAAAACACATCGCACGCCGATTGTTATTCCAGTGGTTAACGAAATTGGGACAAATCGTAAACCAACTAAGGCACAACGCGAACAAGATAAACGCGACCAGGATTTTGCCGCACAAGAAATGGCGCGAATTCGTGGTACGTCCAGTACTACATCACGCTCGACTGCTAGTCGTCGACCAGTTGCTGTTAGTTTTGGCGGTCGGCGAAGTAGCCTAGAAAATCCTCGCAAACACGTTGCCAGTGGTGACATTGATACGACGGCAGGACGTAAATCAGCCACGCCACCCAGGCCAATTTCATATAGAAAAACTCCATCGGGACCAAACCCAATACGAATGTGGCGTGAAAAATAAATTACTAGTGCTAAATTTGTCATAATCGGTAATATATTGTAGGATAATAAACATGAGTGCAAAGAAGCGTGGACCAGGTCGCCCACCAAAAAGCAAAAATAAGAAGCCGACGCCGACTGCGGCAGTGCATACCGTGCCAAAACACTTTTGGTCACAGGTTGGGGCTATCTTGTTGGCTGTTATTACTGCCATTCTGGTAGCAGGTTTGTTTGGTATGGGTGGGGAACTGCCTATCAAATTTGCCGAGGCTGTTCGGTGGTTAGTTGGTTGGACTGCCTTTGTTATCCCAGTGGTTTTTGCCATTCAGATTGTACAGGTGTTTCGACAACCGGATGCGCGTATACCAGCGGTTATTTGGATATCAACGATTATATTCCTGGCGTTATTCTCGGGAACTTTCCAGCTAACTTTATCTGATCCAACCTCGCTGCTGTTGGCTCAAACTGGTAATGGTGGTGGCACAATTGGTTGGGCTGTGGCTGATGTCGCTCTTGGGTTTGTTAATGTGCCAATTGCCGCCTTGATATTTGTGACGCTAATGCTGGTTCTGCTGATGTTTATCTTTTCGGTATCGCCAGGCGCTGTTGTTCAGGCTATTCATGATTTCTTTAGTCATGAGGTTGCGACAGAGGAGAATAACCAGAAGGTCGCTGAGGCTCTGGTGGCTGGCGACAACAAGATTAAGATTGGTGGTTTGGGCAGGGGCGAAATAATAGATAATGATAAGTCAAGCCAATTAGACACAATCGATGGCAACGATAAAAAGCGTAAACGTAAGTTGCTAAGTCGTCGTCGTGGCGAGGACGATGCGCTAGCCGACCTGGACGATAATGCCGATGACCTAGCGAAAAATAATTCGACCAAGACATCACAACAGGATATAGAGGTCAACGCAATCAGCAAGATCAAGAAGGCTGAGCCTGCGATGGTGGTTAATAATTCTAACTGGCAGTTCCCGTCGATCGATGATTTATCAAATGCGCACCGCAAAGAGGACCCCGGCGACATCAATCGTCGTGCCAAACAAATCAAAAACACCTTGGCTGAGTTTAAAATTGGCGGGGAGGTGCGTAAAGTTAACATTGGTCCGCGGGTAACGGAATATTGTCTAGAACCGCAACGAGGCATTCCATTGTCAAGAATTACTAGTTTGCAGGACAAGTTTGCTTTGAATTTACAGGTTGAGAACTTGCGTATCGAGGCGCCGATTCCGGGGCAGCCCTATGTGGGCATCGAGATTCCTAATCGTCGAGCGGCATCAGTTAACCTGAGGCAGATCCTGACATCTGAGCCGTGGGCTAAACAGCGCTCGCCGTTGGCCTTTGCCGTTGGCTTGAACATCAAGGGCGATCCAGTTGTGTTAGATCTAGCCGATTTGCCACACCTGCTAGTTGCCGGTACGACTGGCTCGGGTAAGTCGGTGATGATGAACGTTATGGTGACATCGTTGCTATTCCGCAACACGCCGGATCAGCTGAAGTTTGTCTTGGTTGATCCTAAAGGGAACGAGATGTCGTCATATATTGATATGCCGCATCTGGCTGCTCCAGTGATTAGTGGTACGTCGGCTGATGAATTACATAAGTTAACCAAAACGTTGCTGTGGTTAACCGAGGAGATGGACCGCCGTTACGATGCGTTCCGCGAACATGGTGGCATCAAAAAACTGTCAGCATTTAATAGTCAATATCCGGATGAAAGAATGCCCTCTATTGTTGTAATAATTGATGAGTACACCGATATTATAGACTCGCTAAAATCGACCGAGCGTGAAGCGGTGGCAACAGCAGTGCAGCGAATTGCCCAGAAGGGCCGAGCAGCTGGCATCCATGAGGTGATAATGATGCAGGCTCCACGTGCTAAATACATTCAGGGCCCTCTAAAGGCTAACATTTCGGCCGGCTTTGCCTTTATGGTTCGTAGTAAAATGGAGTCGCAACAAATCATTAACAGCTCAGGTGCTGAAACGCTGATGGGTCAGGGTGATATGTTGATGATTACTGGCAAACTAAAGAACCCTCGTCGCATTCAGGCTGCCTTTGTTGACGATGCCGAGGTAGAACAAATTGTTACTAAGCTAAAAATGCAGAGTGGTCCTCAGTACGATGAGACCCTACTGGCTCGATTGTCTGACGATGCACCCGTCGGTGGTGGCGTTGGCATAGGTGGTGGCGATGGGGCTCGTGACAGTAAGTTCTCGCAGGCCGTGGAGGTAGTAATTGCTGCGGGCAAGGCTAGTACATCACTGTTGTGTCGCCGTCTTAGTGTTGGCTATGGCCGAGCAGCCAAGATCATCGACCAGATGGAGGAAGCGGGCATTGTCGGGCCACCCAACGGCTCCAAGCCACGAGAAGTATTAGTGTCGTCAATTGACGATATTGCGGATGCTGACTAGGGATATATCCGTCCTATTTTTGACATCACGCTTGTGCTTGCGTTATACTATGTAACATTATGAAGGGTGAGAGCAAAAAAGAGGTGAAAGGTAATGCATCTAGGTCTGATAGTGACGAGCTGAATCGCCAGGCGCAGATGAATGCTGTTTGGCAACGAATTGAAAAGAAGGCTCGTAGCCAGGGCAAAAAGAAAAAGTTGGATCGCGAAAAGCTTGCCTTTCGGGTTATTTTGCCAATTTTTATTATAGAGAGCATAGTGCTAGTAGTGTTAGTTGTTATGGTCGGACTTGGCTTTGTTGGTTTTAGTGGCAAGGCGCCATCAGCAAAGACTGTGTCTGTCTATAATGTCTGTGGTCAGGACATTGTCGATGAATATAATAGCCTTATAACCATAGAAGATTCTGATGAATATTCAAATAAACTAATTGAATTGGGGAATGAAGTTGCTAAGCGTTCTAATGCCAATGATGATGCTACGTGTCAGTATGTGATTATGCAATCATCTCTGCAGCAACACGATGGTGAAAAGGCTAGAAACGCAGTTGATAGGCTAAATCATCTTGCCTCGCAGGGTGTCTATCCGAACAATAACATCTATGGCTTGATGACATCCAGCGAAATTGACTCAATGGCGTCATATATCGACGAAATGGAGCAAAATAACTGGGTTTCCGGGGGCGTTGGATGATTCACGAATTGGGTCGAACAAAAGTTTTGGTAGCCGCACTTTTGCTGGCTATCTGTCTTGTTTTTCAGAATAGTGGCAGTGCATTTGCCAGGGCTCCCGGCAATGATTTTGAATGGCATGTGAAACATGGTGGCTCTGACGCTACCATCGGTTTGAATCCTTATTGTGGTGCTAATTATACAGGAAACGTCGGGTCAATCTGGCTATCTGACAGTCGAAGCAACGTCTTTGGAACGCCGATGAGCGCGTCTGGTGGTGGTGCTGGTGTTACAATTAGGGCCAAGTATTCAGATATGGATACAGGTGTCTTGGTCTATATCTTTGGGTCTGTTTACGGTTGTCATACTGGCGGCTCATACAACACGGCTAAAAATTTACGTGATGACGCTGGTTATCTGACAAACCTAAGTGGCACCGAGCTGCACCGCGGTACGTCGCGCGTGAATGATTTTTCCGACCCTGGCGCTCCACTGACAGCTAGATTACAAATAAACAGAATACCGCAGAGCAGTTGGACTACATATATTGACCCAAATGACCCTAACAATACCTCAAAGAAGAGCGCAGTTGTCACCGTTAAATTGTATCGCTGTTTCAGCTGGTCCCCGCTATCTTATCCAAACTGTGCGACGGCTTGGATACCGGTTCGCATTATTTTGGAAGGTGCTCCTTGGACGGTTGATGGGCAGTCAAAAATTAGCACCGATCAACAAAACTGGAAAACTGGTCAGGACGCTCTAAAAAATATTAGACCGGGACAGAGATTATACTGGAATCACACGTTGCGTAACAACAGTCAGTATGATATGGATGTCAATATTCAGGCGAACATAGATCATCAACGGGGTAGCGCTGGGCGCAATTGGGCATATGATACCGGCCTTGGTGACTATGTGGCACGTCATTTTTCGTCGATAAGTGGCAAGAGCGGTGTTACGTTTTTGAATGAAAACACCAGTTACGATGTCACGCAGGATGATGTTGATAAACTGGTGTGTGAAAGCGTAGCCTGGAATCCGTTAAGTGGTGTTGATACCGTTAGTTGGGGACATTCCCAGCGGGCGTGTGCAACCGTTCCATACCACTACCCACCGAACAACCCGGACGATCCAGACGATCCTAATGGTGGTCCAGATGATCCGGGTCGACAGCCTGACGGAGGTGTAAATATTGTTGTCAGTCACGAGGGTGAGGACACGGTGTTGCCAGGTGAGGATGTCAAGTTTAATTACACTATTGAGAATCAGAAGGGCCCGACTAAGACTAAGCCGATTGAATATCATACGTATACGTTTATTCTCCCAGGCGGCAATGATGTTCCATCAAACTGGCAGGAAATGGTGACATACGGCATGAATTGGAATAACGTCAACTGTACTAATGGTGGTCGCGATGTTTATGGTCGTTCGCATTGTGCGCAAGACCTGAACGGAGTGACAGGCAACATTAATCCACAGGATAGTTGGACTGATTCATCGCTCTATAACATTTCAGGCAACTGGCTGGGTAATCCAGGCGATCAGATCTGTTCATACATTGCCGTTGATAACAACTGGAGTGTTAAAAATGGTATATCGTCAACTAGTTATGCTGCCTCTAATATTTCCTGTGTACGAATTGGTAAGCGACCCCAAATTCAGATGAATGGTTCGGACAGCTACGCTGGAAAGGGCTTTCATTCGAGCGCTTACTCGGCTATCAGCTTAAATATTAATCGTGGTTCGTATGGTCAGTATGGATTATTGACTGGTTCAAGTGCGCCAATTACCAACTTTGGCAGTGCCGGGTACACGGCTAACGCATCAGCACAAACTAATGCATGTAAGCTGGCCTTTGCGAACGTTGGGTCACTGACGGCATCCTGTAGTGGGATGGCTGGTCTAGGCAATGCCGGTATAGATCACACTATCGCCGCTACCACAACAATACCCAATGGCGTGAATGCCAATTCAATTAACTCGGGCTCTATTAGTATCAATGGCCTATCAAACGGTTATCATCGACGATCAGGCTCGCTGACGATTAATGGTGGTAGTTTAGGTTCTGGGGTGCGTGCAACGATTGTAGTTAATGGCGATGTAACAATTGCCGGTAATATTGGTGGCAGCTCAAGCGAGTCGACGTCTTATTCCAGTCTTGCTCAGGTACCTAGCTTGACGATTATTGCAACTGGTAATATCAAGGTGAATGGATCTGTGACATTGATTAATGCCAACTTAGTATCAACTGGCGGTAAATTTATCTCGTGTGCAGAGTCATCTGCTGGCAACGGTACCGATGATGATCTGGGTATTCACGATGGGGCAATGTGCAAAAATAAGCTAAAGATTAACGGTTCGGTTGTTTCAAAGCAGTCGCCAGTGTTGCATCGTACCTTTGGTAGTGGCAATGGAAACTACATTAATCAATGGGATAATAATACTATTACTGCAACCTCTGAGTGGTTTAACTACACGCCGAATGTCTGGTTGACCCCGTATCTAAGTGGTGGTAGCGGAACTCCAGACGGCTATAACACGGTTAATGTAACTGGTTTGCCAGTTAGATATTAATATGTTATTATTACCACTGTAATATTAACCTGTCATAGCTCAGGGAAGTTATGGCTATAATCCAAAGGAGGACCTTTTATGGCACAAACGGGTAAAAACCGTTATGAGATGATCGTCCTATTTCGGCCTGGCTTAGAGTCGAAAATGGATGCTCCATTAAAAACTATTGCCGACCTAGTCAAGGATAACGGTGGTGACATTGTATCTGATAAGGACTGGGGCCGCCGAGAGTTGGCATATAAAATCGCGGGTGAGACGCATGCTGTCTATCGTATTTACGAGCTTAGCCTGCCGGCTACTGCACCAGCTAAAATTGACTCAGTGCTAAATATTACCGATGGTGTTATTCGCCATCTAATCGTCAAAATTGACGAGAAGGTCGAGGCTGTTCTAGCCGAGGAAAAGAAAGCACGTGCAGCGCGCGAGACTGACAAGGCTGAGCATGACAAAACCGACGAATAGTAGTTCGTAATTTAAATAGGGGATATATCATATGTCGTTTTCAAAGATCGTAATCATGGGTAATTTAACTGCTGATCCAGAGCAGAGAACCACCCCGAATGGTCGTGAACTAACCAGGTTCACCATTGCTGTAAATACTCGTATGGGCGCAGGGCGCGAGGATAGCGTAGCTTTCTATCGTTGTACTGTCTGGGGATCCAGAGGCGAAGCTGTGGCAAAGTATGTGTCCAAGGGGCAACAACTGCTTGTTAGTGGCACGCTGACGGTTAGTAGTTTCCAGGGCAAAGATGGTGCTAGCCGCCAAAGTCTAGAGGTGAACGTTGATGACTTTAGTTTTGTTGGTTCCCGTCGTGATCAGGCTGGTTCTACTGGTGCGACTTCTGCACCCAGTCAAGCAGATGACGTTGCCGACACCACCACGGCCGACGAAATTGATGAACCAATCGATCTGAGCGATATTCCGTTCTAAGTAAGTTGTAAAGGAGATTAAATAATGAAACGTGCAAAGAAACCATCACCACGGTATTTTGACTACAAGGATGTTGATACACTAAAGCGTTATATTGATAGCTACGGCCAGATAGAGCCACGCTCCAAGACCGGTTTGAGTGCAAAGTCTCAGCGTAATCTAGCAGTTGCAGTCAAGCGGGCACGTCATATTGCCCTATTACCATTTGTGGCAGGCTAAATAGTAAATCTAACTGGGGGCGGATGGCAGGCTGTGGCTCACATCAGCCCCTTTTTGAAAGAAAGGAGTAAAGCATGTACGGACCAACTGATCTAAAGAAGGGTCGCGTTATTGTCGTTGATGGCAAGCCATATCAAGTGGTTGACTATTCGCAGAAAGTGATGGGGCGGGGTGGTTCCATTGTTAATGTTCGTATTAAAAACTTAATTGATGGCTCAGTGCTATCCAAAACATACAAGGGTCAGGAAAAGATCGAGGCAGCGGATGTTTCAACGCAGAATGCCCAGTATCTGTACAGCGATGGTGAAAAAGTTTACTTTATGAATCCGACCACCTTTGAACAATTTGAGCTACCGCTCGAGGATGCTGAGGATGTCCCCAAGTACATGCGTGAGGGGGCGGAGGTCCAGCTGCAATCATTTGATGGCCGTGTTATTGCCGTGGATCTACCCAATTCGACACCGCTACGCGTTGAGTATACCGAGGATGTTGTCAAGGGCAATACTACCAGCAGTGTCCTAAAGGATGCTAAGTTGGAAACCGGCATTACTATCAAGGTGCCAGCCTTTATCAAGAACGACGACGTTATTAAGGTTGATACCCGTGACGGTAGCTACATTGAGCGCGTTAAGGAGTAATTAACCATGGGGCAGGTGAATCGGGGTGTGCGACTAGACCAGGCAGTAGCTAGTCTAGGTCTGGTTGCAACTCGGTCGCAGGCTGAATCATATATCCGCTTAGGAAAGGTGACTGTGAATGGCCGGGTTATTACCAAGCCGGGCTTTTTTGTGCGTGACTCATCACAGATCAAACTTAATCAGGATGAACAATTTGTCAGTCGGGCGGGCCTGAAGTTAAAATCAGTCGCCCAAAAGCTAGATTTGGATTTTCGGGGCAAGGTAGTATTGGACGTGGGTTCGTCAACGGGTGGTTTTACTGATTTTGCTTTGAGCCGAGGCGCCAGCAAGTGCATCTGTGTTGACGTTGGAACTGATCAGCTACATCCCAAGCTACGGCAGGATTCGCGGGTTGAGCTGCATGAAAAGACTGACATTCGCGGATTTGTTACCGATCAGCCCATTGATATTATTGTGATTGACGTTTCTTTTATTTCTCTGCGCGAGGTGCTGCCCCATATCGTCAAAAAGTTAGCTAGCCTAACGACGCAGATTGTCGCCATGGTCAAGCCACAATTTGAGGCTGGGACAAAGCTAAAAAATAGTGGTGTGATCAAGAATAACAGTGAGCGCCGTCGCATTCTGCACGACTTTGAACTGTGGTCGCGGCAATACTTTATTATTCAAGCCAAGGCCGACAGTGAGGTTGCTGGTGCCCACGGCAACCGGGAACGATTCTACCTACTGCGACCGTTGACAAAGTCGGCCTAGCGGATTCCTGCCACTGATATGTAAACTTATTTATTGACGCCTGGCGGTGCAATAATGTATTATTGACATAACTGCAATGAGGACAGATATAGAGGGGTAACAAACATGGTGTGGAATAAACTAACTAAACTAAACAAACAGTCTAAGCTCACTACCATCCCTGCGGGGGGGGGTAATTTAAGAAAAGAGTCCCTCTCCTTGACGGAGAGGGCGGATGAGCTATGCTCATCGGGTGAGGTGAAGACTAAACCATTAGATACCCTAGGTATTCACCGAAAGCTAAACAGTATAACGCTCCTTAAATACCTATCCCTATCCTGCCTAGCCCTAGCCATTATCTCTACTATTGGCCTAAACCTAGCTAGATCTTATTCAACTACCAATACCCTAGCTAATGCCAGGCAGGGTGGCGATGCCGCTACGTTAGCTAATAATACCCCCGCTGGGCCTGCCAGCATTAAATTATCCATTACCAATGCTACCGGTGGCGCCGATACCCAGGCCGCCAATATATCCATTCATACACCGGACGGAGGCGGTGTTGCCACCGGTAGGCACACCATTAGTATTATTTCCACTAGCGTATCTGGCTATACTTTGGCGGTAGAGGGCAATGGTGGCGATGAGACGGACCTGACTCCGCCGGGCTTTGGCACAAGCACCGACTCTAATAATACTGTCATTAGGTCAGTTAAGGACCCACAGACTGGCCAATCAGCTAGCTTGACCAACCCTCAGCCCCTCTCTGATCTAGAGTGGGGAATCGCCATTCCTACGGGTAATGCTGGCTACACTCCAGTCAGTTCAGCCTATAATGCCGAGTCGGATTATAGTCGGGGATTGCCGGCTGCCCAGGGCGGCGCCAATGGCGGCGTCGAGAACGCGGCTAATCAAACGGCCCTGCTGACGACCAAGTATGCTGCTGTTCCGACTAAAACTAACGCCTCGACTATCCTTTCAACAGCTCAACCGTCGGGGGCTAATCACGATGGCTCAACGTCGGACAACTTTAACATTTATTACGGCGTCCGTATTGATGACCCCGGCAACACCATTGCTGATACCTATAGTGCCCAGGTAACCTACACAGCTGTGGCAATTTTGCCACCAGAGGCTACCCTGACTAGCGTTAGCCCAGTTAGTTACACAATGGGCTATAGCACTGACGATACACTAACAATTAACGGCACTAATTTAGCTGGTGCTTACCAAGCTTTTATCGATTTGGATGCTGACGGACGGTTAGATAACGTCGAGGAATGTACCGGCGTTAGTGTGGTCAATGATGGTCAGATTACCTGTCATGTAAATACTAGCTATACTGGTAAAACTCACAGCTATGATGTCTACGTTTACACCCAGGCCTCAGCCACACCAGCACGACTAGTGCGTGGCTTTACCTACATTAATAGTATTTGTCGTAGTGGCGACAGCAATAATGATTGCCAGGTAGATGTTGATAGCAATATGATTCCAATTCGCTATACGGGCAGCACTACTGATGCTCAGTGGGCCAGTATTGCCAATGCTGAGGATCCTAACAATATCGGTCAGTGGTATGATTACCGCCAGCAAAAGTGGGCCAACGCTGTCACGGTCAAGGCGGATAAGCTATCCAAATATCAGGGCAAGAATGTCGTCATTGACGAGGAAGATGTGCTGGGTTATTGGGTCTATGTGCCACGCTATTCCTATGAGGTGCAGCGTCTAAACGCTACTGACCACTATGTTGACAACTCTGACTTTAGCATCGTTTTTGAGAAGACGACCGACCTAAAGAAGTCGCCAGCAGCCAGTTGTAACCCAACTGACCCAACAGTCGGCCAAATGTGGGCTAACGGTTTGGCTAACAATACTGTTAGCAACATTGCTGCCAAGGACTATCGCACTGGTTGCGGCCTGGATCGTTCCTATCCCAGCAATGATGTGGCTAATCTAAACATTCACAATGGTGGCACTACCTGGACTACACATCCAGCCTTTACCTTTGGTGATACTGAGCTGAACGGCTTCTGGGTGGGTAAATTTGAGCTAACTGGCAGTCAGTCGGCACCAACGGTTAAGCCGAACGAGTTTGCCAACATTTCTGAGCCAATTGGTGACTTTTACGACACTATCAAATCTATCGGTCAGCCAGATACGGCTAATACTGGGGGTAATGGTCTGTCATTAGCCACCAATCAGCACAATCTGTCGACCTATAAATCCAATATGATGAAGAATGACGAGTGGGGTGCCACTGCTTATCTGTCTGCCAGCCAGTTTGGTGCCCGAGTCAACAAAGTCTATAATAATGCAGCTCGCATTTGGTATTACAAAGATAGCAATGGGCTATACCAGATGTACAAGGATGCTGACGGACAGAATGTTGACCAGTGCTATTACAGTAAACGAGCCTATAATGCTTCTAGCAATTCGGTCACCAGCACCGATACTGGCATTGGTTGCTTCCGTGACGCTAACGGCAACGTGGTCAGTAGCAATGGAGTTAGCCTAAATACAAGCTATACCTATACATATACAACTAACGCCAACGGCGACACTGCCCAATACACGTCAGCGGTGAACCATTGGGGTGGCAACCATACTGGCTGTGGACCAAATAACAGCAGTGGTAGCGTGACGGCTTATGAAAGCTGTGAACCCAATAGTGATCACTCTTACCAGGGGCCAATTGGCCAACTAGCCAGCACTACTAATAACGTCTATGGCGTCTATGACATGGCTGGGGGCGATTGGGAATATGTGGCGGCTAATATTACCGCCAGCGATAACTCCACCCAAACCAACAGCACCTCATATATGAAGAACCAGTCCAACGGCACCTATTTTAACCTGTTTCGCACCAGTGATGGCTTTGATCGCACCACTGCCTATGGCACCAATGGTGCAGGCCGGGCACCAGCCTGGTCGGTTAAATACGGTGGAGTTAATAGCACCAACAGTCAGCCGTGGCGAGTCTATATGTATAACAACGACTTCTGTCAGTGGGGTAGTTGTGGTGGTCAGGCTATGCATGAAACTAAGCGTTACCAGAGCGTCAACGACTGGAATCGCTCGTGGGGTGGCGACGCTTCGTACTTCTCCAACGTCACTTACCCGTGGCTCGGACGGGGCGGCAGGATGGATTATGGGTCTGGTGCCGGAGTCTTTGCTAGCAGTAACAGCTACGGCGGTGCCAATGTCGACGACAGCTCGCGGGCAGTGCTTGCGGGACGATAGACTCCTGATCTCATCTATCTCTGATTAAATTTGGCTGGGATTGCGTCTCAGCAATCTCAGCCGATGGTAAATTAATACATGAATCATTGTCATGACATCATACAAATCACGCAACAACCAGCGTATTAAATCCTCCTTGGCTAGAAGGATTGAGCCTATCCAGCCTAGCCAGGATCGCTATGGTGAAATTAAATTACAGCTGGATCAGCTAATGGACTATAGTGTCGATCGAATCCATTACTTTCCACGCGAGCACAAATGGCCGGCTGGTCTGGGTTATAACATTATGAAAACCCTGGATTATCTATTCGAACTGATATTTGAAATTGTCGCCTACAACCCAGCCTATGATCGGGAAGTGGGTCTACGTCAGATGTCTGTCAAGCTAAAAGTGATGTCGACTTATGTTCGATCATCCTATACAAATAGGCTGATTAATGCCCAAAAGTGGGAGGTCTGGACCAGACAAATCGTTGATATCGACAATCAGGTCATTGCCATGGCTATGTATTTGCAACGTCACCATGAAAAGTCTAAAGACTAGATTGCTGGACCGAGCCACGCTGGAATTATTTCAGCAGGCTCATCATCGAGCCTCGCTGGGCAAGGCACATCGCAGCGAGGTGTTGCGCTTTAATCTAAACGAACAAAATAATTTACTGCACATTGTTGACGTGGTGCGGCGCGGTGAATACCAACCATCGCAGTATCGCAAATTCTGGGTCTTTGACCCGAAAAAGCGGGAGATTGCCGCTCTGCCATATCCGGACCGAATTGTCCACCAGTGGGCGGTCGAAGAATTTTATAAACCGTATTATTACCCC
>CALXTC010000008.1 GCA_944391325.1 uncultured Candidatus Saccharibacteria bacterium
CTGTGTGGTTATACTGATGAGTTCCAAAAGGACGAAAAGTGGGTGAGTGGTAAAATAGGGTTATGAAGATTGCAATTGCTGGATATGGAGTAGAGGGAAAATCTAATTATCATTATTATCGGACTAAAGAGCCAGAGGCTGAGATTACTATTTTTGATGAGCGAGAGCGGTTGGACGACGCTCCGACCGATGCCAAGTTAGTGTTGGGCAAAGGAGTCTTTGGCAAAATTCATGGCTTTGACCTAGTTCTACGTAGTCCATCGGTGCCTCCACGAAATATAGGTCAGACAGAGCATATTTGGTCGGCAACACGTGAATTTATGCGACATTGTCCAGCGCCGATTATTGGTGTCACTGGGTCAAAGGGTAAGGGGACTGTCTGTAGTTTTATCGCCGAAATCTTAAAGGCGCACTTTGCGGAGCAGTCTAAACGGCATATTCACCTACTGGGCAATATTGGTGTGCCAGCGTTAGATATCTTGCCACAAGTTAATGAAGATGATGTGGTCGTTTACGAGATGTCGTCGTTTCAGTTGTGGGACTGCACGCAGTCACCGTCGATTGCCGTAGTGACGATGATTGAACCAGACCACTTGAATGTTCATAGCGACTTTCAGGATTACGTTAATGCTAAATTAAATATCCTATATTACCAGCATGACGGCAATACGGCCGTCTACAACCAGGAAGAAGCCAGTCCAGAGCTAGCAGAACTGATCGGACATATTATTACTACTACTCAGGCTGACGATATGCCGTATCCATATCGGGTCGGGGCTCATTTCGACGATGAGAATTTATATATGGGCGACGAGATAATTTGCCCAGTTAATGATATTAAGTTGCCGGGACGACACAATTTACTAAATGCCTGTGCGGCTATTGCGGCTACCTGGGAGATTACTGGTCATGATAAAGCAGCAATCGCTAAAGGTCTAGGCGCGTTTGAGGGGTTACCACATCGCTTGAAGTTCGTTCGCGAGGTTAACGGTACTCGTTTCTATGATGACAGTATTGCCACGACGCCAGGTTCGGCTATTGCTGCGATTAAGGCGTTTGACCAGCCAAAGGTGCTAATTTTAGGTGGCTCAGATAAAGGTGCAGATTATCATGAGCTGGGTCGGGTAATTGGTCATGGTAATGTGCGAGTAGTTCTAGCCATTGGGGCTAATCGGTCAAAAATTGCCGAACAGATTATGGACGAAACTGAGGTATCGGTGGTGCAGAGTAGTGCGACCAGCATGCAGGATATTGTGCAAACGGTCTACGATTTGTCTAATCCTGGTGATGTGGTTATTCTGTCGCCAGCAGCCGCTAGCTTTGATATGTTCAAATCCTATCAAGATCGAGGCGATCAATTTGTCGCAGCGGTGAATGAGTTGTGACGGCTGACGCCCAGTATATGATATAATCAACACATTCGTATCACTGGTGATGGTGCGAATGCACCTGAGATGATTGGAGGATTGACATGGCTACCGATGTGTCACCCGATGTCCGGACGAGGATGGTTGACGACTCGATGCGTGATGTCAGACAGGCTCACAAGGCGTTGGACGAGGCCATGGCGGAAGTGGTCGAGCTGGACGAAAAGTGTCGCATGCTTGATACTGGCATCTTGACTGACGAGTCGTTCGATCTTTATGACAAGCTGACCGGCAAGCTGGAAGAGGCCACTAAGTTGGCCCAAGCCCTCATGGCTGATTTTGACGAGGCGCGAGCCTGTGCGACTGACAATTATCCGCTTCGTGATGTCAGTCTGGATGGCAGCGACCAGCCGATCGAGCCTAGCTCGGAGCGTCGGGCAGAGAACGTTCATTGTCCGTTGTGGAAGTAGATGTCCCTCTAGATAGGAGGCGGTTGCAATTATGCCGACTATTTACCCAGATACCGAGCAGTTGCGCCAGAAGTTGTTCGTGGCGCGAGCCAATGCGGCTCGTCGAATCGCCGTCCTGCGACGTGAGCAGGCCAAGCCCGAGAACGCTCCGTACGCCAGCTACTTTGATGATCAGATTGAGGACATCAAGGCGAGCGTTGCGCCAGCCCAGGCAGCCTATGATGCGGCCATGGACATGGTGGCTGGTGGCATCAACCGCTAGGCTCGTTCATCTCCTCCCAGTGGTTTGTGGCTCCCACTATAAAAAGAGCCACTTTTTATTTTGTCATTTGCCATATTATCTACATTCATGCTACAATAACCACTAACATTATGGTGTGGTGGAGTAAAACTAATCACAAACAAACATCATCTCTTACCACCCCAGTAGGGGGGGGGTAATTCTCAGAACCTAAACCAACGGCTTAGCCTTACCTCCCATACTAGGAAAGGTCACTTACAAGAGCGACCACGGAACAACCGGCACTCTCTATACCTTGCCTCCCCTACTAGGGGAGGTGACTTGCATCGCAAGTCGGTGGGGTTCAAAACCATCACTATCGCTTGCTTAGCCTTAGCCCTCATTAGCACTATCTCCCTCAACATCATCAGAACCTACTCCATTAACAACACTAGGACTAATGCCCTAGGCAGTAGTAGTAACTATAACAGTAACTCTAGTCCTCTTTCTGACCCATCCGCCATTAGATTATCTATCACGAATGGAACTAACTCATGTAGTAATACCCAATTAACTAACGCTGGTGATGTCTGTATTAACACTCCCACCAATGACGCCAAAGTTGCCGTTGGTAGTCATACCCTAACCATAGAAGTAGGTGACTATGTAGACATCCTAAAGGTAACCCTAGGCGCATATAGCAATGGTAATAATAACTACCTAGTCAACCAGTCAGACAGTAGCCTAGTTATTCCTCCAACTAATGGTTCGCTTACTAATCCTCAATCCCTAACAGCTAGTGACCATAATGTTGGTAGCTGGGGTTATGCTATACCAGGAGAGTTTGGCTTTGACCCCATCTCTCAATATACCGATACAACAACCCTAGAGCAGGCTAAGTTTGCCAAGGTTCCCCAAGGCTACTTACCAGACACTATCCTACAGATTGATGACGTTAACCAACCTGAGTATACTAAACAACTTTATTATGGTATTCGCCTAAACAATCCCATCAACACACAGGCAGGCGTATATTCACAAGTCATTACCTATACCGCTACTGCCACCATTCCTACCCCCACTCTCACTAGACTAGTCGTCAATGACTCAGTCCAACAAAACCAAACCAGTGAATTTGCCATAGAGGGTACTAATCTAGATACCGTCTCTAGCATTAAACTATGCCCAACTGGTCAACAACCAGATACTACCACTACCAACTGCTATGAAGTACCTAGTGGAGACATAGATACCTACCTAGACGACACTACCACCTCAACCAAAGGTACTATCCTATCCTTTACTAACCCAGCCATCTCAGAACCAGGTACCTATGACCTATATACCATCTCCCCAGCTGGTCAAACTAAACTAGACCAACCCTTCATTGTCCAAGAACAATCTACCTGCCGTAATGGTGATCCTAACTCAGACTGCCAAGTAGACATAGATAACAATATGATCCCCATCTACTATGCTGGTAATAACACAGATGGTTCTGCTATATGGAAAGTAGCCAATGTTAACAACCTAGGTGAATGGTATGACTATACTAAGAAGCAGTGGGCCAATGCCGTTACTGTCCAATCCAACAAACTCACTACCTACAAGAACAAACCGGGTACAGTCATTAACAACAATGATGTCCTCGGTTACTGGGTCTACATTCCTAGATACGCCTATGAAGTCCAACGTCCTAATGCCATAGACAGAGTAGTCACTGATGAATACCCATTACCAGACAACAGGATAACCAACAACTACAATAGCCACTCCATTAGAAACGAATTCTCCATCCACTTTGAAAAAGCCACAGACACAAAGAAAACACCCGCTGAAACATGTAATACACTAAACATAACCAATCCTAACCAAATGTGGGCTAATGGCACACCAACAGAAGAAGCTGGCCCAGACAACACTAACATCCTAGCCAAAGACTACCGCACTGGCTGTGCTGCCCAAGGTAATACCAATAATATCTCTCGTCTATACACAGATGCCAACGGAAAAGGTAACAATACCACCTGGGCTACCCATCCTGCCTTTACATTCGGTAGTACCGAACTAAACGGCCTGTGGATTGGTAAGTTTGAAACCACTGGCAAGGTTAACGCTCCAACCGTTAAACCCAATCAACATGCTAACGTCAGTGAATACATTGGTGAATTCTACACTATGGCTAGAAGTATTGGTACGGGTACTTATGACCCAACTAACAATGGCGGTAATACCATCCCTGACATTACCCAGAATTCCCACAACCTAAATAAAGCTACTAGTCATATGCTCAAAAACTCTGAATGGGGCGCTATAACCTACCTAGCCTCCTCTAAGTACGGTGCTGGTACTAATAACGTCTCTATTAACAGTGCTAATCCGCCATCTACCTCAACTGATGCTGATGGAAATAGTTCTAGATACGGCATCACCGGTTGTGGCCCCAGCAACATTAACCGTTCAACTACCGACTATAGTTCTGTCACCACCTCAACTGGTGAAACAGCTGACCTACCAGCGCTATCCAGTAGCCATATAGAGGATCCCCTAGCCTGTGGTGATGTCGATCATTCCTACGTAGGCAGTATTGGTCAACTAGCCAGCACGACTAACAACGTCTACGGCATTTACGACATGTCCGGTGGAACCTATGAGCATGTTATGGGCAACTTAACTAGTTATGACGACCAATCTGAATCTGATCTTACCGTCTACACTAGAAACCCCATTAAGCCACCTTATATAGACCTATACAAAGAATCCCTAGGTTTTGACTATTCTAGCAGCGATGATACCAAACCAGCTTGGTCGTATTCGACGGGTGTTTTAAGTGCTATGGACTACAACAACGACGTCTGTGCCTGGGGCACCTGTGGTGGCCATGCCCTACACGAAACTAAACAATACCAGTCGGTCTCGAGCGGCCACCAGTCCTGGGGAGACGATTTCTCCTCCTTCGTCTACTCGAGCTTTCGTTGGTTCCAGCGTGGCGGTAACGCGTATAGTGGTTCCAGCGCTGGGTTGTTCGCCTCGGGCGGCGGCAATGGCCGCAGCGTCAATCAATACGGGTTCCGCTCTGTGCTGCTGGCCGCTCCGTAAGGCTAATAAAAATACCCAAACTCTCTGGCTATGATAAAATATGGTTATGGTTAAAAAGAAACAGAATCTAAAGCTGGATAGTAGCCGAATTAAGCTACGGGCTAGGCGACGGGCGATTGCCCGAACAGCGATGGTGGACAAGCCCTGGGAACGCATTTTGGGAACAGAGCAGATGACGCCTGATGATGACCGACGGTTTGCTAGATATACTCGTGACTTGGTCTATGGACTAGAAACTATCAAACAATTTCCTCAGGGTGTCACCATTTTTGGCTCAGCCAGATTTCATCCAACTAATAAATATTATCAGGCGGCCTATGAACTAGGTGCCAAACTGGCCCAGCATAATCATACGGTGACGACCGGTGGTGGACCGGGTATTATGGAGGCAGCCAACCGTGGTGCCTTTGAAAATCATGGCCGGTCAGTGGGGATGAATATCAAGTTGCGTACCGAGCAGGATTTGAACCCGTGGACAACTGATTCGATGGAATTTCATTACTTCTTTGCTCGCAAGGTAATGATGACGATGGCGTCCAAAATGTTTGTCTTTTTCCCCGGTGGCTTTGGTACCATGGATGAATTTTGTGAGGTACTGGAGATGGTTCATACCGGCAAAATGCCGATGTCGCCAATCGTTTTATATGGTCAGGAGTTCTGGTCGGGGCTGGACCAATGGTTTGGCGGGTTAATGAGCGACTGGCACCTGATTGAAACTGGCGATCCCAATGAAATGAACGAGATGTCCCATGTTAAGGCATCGGACTTTGGGCTGGTCAAAAATGCTCGAAACCTATACTATATAACTGATAACGTGGATGAGATTGTTAAAATTGCTGACCAGACGGATCCACGGGATATTCAGGAACTATTCGACCAGGTTAGTGCTTGTCGTCTATTTGGTCGATGCGATTAATCGTATATGAAAGATGAATTAGCCAAGCGACTGCGACAGTTGGCGGTGGACATTGAGTCTGCCGTTGCTAAGTTGGGCTTGGATGAAAAGCAACGGCAACTGGCCGACTTAGAGGAGCAAGTATCACGACCAGAGCTGTGGAATAATCCAGACCATGCCCAGATGGTTACTAGGGAGTTGTCTAGTCTGAAATCGATTGTTCAACCCTGGAAAGTGTTGCAGGCTCAGGCCAATGATGCAATTGAATTATTGGATATTATCGATGACGAACTAGCTGATGAGTTTGCTGGCCAGGTTCAGGCGATGGAGAAGACTTTTGCCGAGCTAAAGCAGCAGTTGATGTTTGATGGTAAATACGATGCCGGCGACGCCATCCTGCGTCTTAGTAGCGGGGTTGGTGGTGATGACGCCCAGGACTTTACTGAAATGCTAGAGCGCATGTATCTGCGTTGGGCAGAGCAGAACGGCTTTACTGCTAGTGTAATTGAGCGTAGCCCTGGTGAACAGGCTGGTGTTAAAACATCGGTGATTGAGGTGTCGGGGCCGTATGCCTATGGCTGGCTAAAGAGTGAAAATGGGGTGCATCGAATGGTTAGGCTAAGCCCATTTAACGCTGAATCACGGGAGACATCATTTGCGTTGGTCGAGGTGCTGCCAAAAATTGACGCTCCAGATGAGGTGCAGATTGACGACAAGGATTTGCGCATCGATATCTATCGTAGCGGCGGCCATGGTGGACAGGGTGTTAATACGACTGACTCGGCAGTGCGCATTACTCATCTGCCGACAAACACTGTGGTGACTATTCAAAATGAACGTTCGCAAATTCAAAACAAGGCTAAGGCAATGGAGATTTTGCGTGGTAAATTAGTGGCTATGCAATTGGAACAACACGCTGCCAGCCTAGACGAACTAAGGGCGGGGGATAGTGCCAGCTGGGGGTCGCAAATTCGCAATTATGTACTGCACCCATATAAATTAGTTAAAGACACTAGAACAAAACACGAGGAAAAGGATGTCGAGGCTGTCCTAGATGGTCGATTAAAAGGTTTTCAACTAGCCTATCTAGAACAGTTGCATTCATAGCGATTATGCATTAAAATATATCGTATAGTCCGGAGACAAACAGACTAAACAATATATAGATAAAAACATTAACAGGAGACAAAAATGGTAAACACTAATGACAGGGGGTCATTGGCTGATCGAACTCGTTTGGTAGTACCAAAAATACACGAGTCGGTTTGGGCGTCGTCGAATCGCCAGCAATCTACCCCACGACAAGATATTGTTGCCCAGGATGTAGTTGTTAAACATCCAGTGGCTAGTGAAGTTGTTAAGCCGGTTGTTAGACCAGCTCAAATTCAACACCGTCAGGGCGGCTATGCCCGACCTACGTTCGCTAACTCGGCCCAGTCCCAGCCTAAGGTGATGATGACTCGTCGCAGCAGTCAGACTATTAGCCCGATTGTCGATAATCAGGCTGGTTTCATGCCAACTATTCCACAATACAAGACTGAGCAACCAGCTACCAAGCCAGTCCAACATCGTGTTACGCCCAAGGTTAATGTGCATCCCGCCAGCAAATTGAGCGAGGCTGATCGACAGGCTATTGTTAAGCGTGCGGCCCAGGTGCGCGAACAGGCTCGTCGCCAGGCGGAGGCCAAGGCTAAGGCTGATGCGTTGGCTAAAATGCAGTCCATGGTTGACAAGCAAAATGCTAGTAAGCGTCAGGCTAATAGTTTGACTAGCGTAATGATGCGATCGGCCGATGCCGGTAAGCAGCCGAACCAGGGCAAGCATGAATTGGCGTCTCCTGCTGTTAATATCTTTGCTCCTGCCGCTGTTAATCCTGTATCTACTAAGAAGTCTGTCTCCACTCTTGCTAGTTCTACCAACACTCAGGCAACTAAGGCTGAGTCCAGCCACAATAATCTCAATGACGCTAATATACAGGTTAACCAGGCTGGTGCTATGGCGGTATCGCAACCAAACTTCTGGCAGCGATTGGCTGGCGCCAAGATTACTTTTTCATTCAAGTTTAACAAGCAACGTTTCTTTACAGTGTTGCGCTATTTGGCAGTTATCGTCATTATCGCGGCTAGTGGCTATCTAGCTTGGGACACCTATATGACGAATCGTGCAGTCAAGGAAAACTTTAGTGGTGACAATGTAGCTGCGGCCATGTCGATTGCCGGCGCTAATCCAGCCACTGCCGACCAAACTGCCGTTAGTCAAGAGGACAAGGCGGCCTATACCGTGCCGGCTGACCAGCCTCGAATGATTTATATTCCAGCAATTGGTGTTAATGCCAGGGTGATGAGTGTTGGTGTCAACAGCAAGGGTAATATTGATACCCCAGCTAACTTGAACGATACCGCCTGGTATGATGGTAGCGCCAAGCCGGGTCAAGATGGTCAGGTCTTTATCGATGGTCATACCTCGTTCTCTAATTCGTTGTACGCTGCCTTTAATGATTTGCCTAAACTTCATCAGGGCGACTTAATTACCATCGAAAAGGGTAATGGCGAGAAAATTAATTATCGTGTTTCAGCCGTCGAGACAGTTGACGCCGACAAGGTTGATATGGGCAAGGCTCTAAACCCACCAGAGGGTGCAACCAAGGGGTTAACCCTGATGACCTGCACCGGAACGTTCAACTATCGCACCCAGACAGCTGATAAGCGACTAGTAGTTTACGCGGTTCAGGAATAGAAATTAGAAGGAGTGTTGTTTAATGGATAAAAAGATAAATCTAGATACGGAAGGGGGGCGACCAATCGTTAGGGCACGGTCAATGATTATGATGGACCGGGTTAGTAAACGATACGACAAAGGTTCACCGTTGGCACTAGATAAGGTGACGTTGAGCATCGCACCACGAGAATTTGCCATAATTATCGGTGCGTCTGGTGCCGGCAAATCCACACTACTAAAGATGCTGACGCGTGAGGAAAAACCTGATTCTGGTAAAATCGTCGTCGGCGGCATTGATTACGATACGTTAGACGATCGTGATATTCCTTTGTTACGCCGTCGAATTGGGGTGATCTTTCAGGACTTCAAACTGCTACCTAACCGAACTGTTTTTGAGAATGTGGCTCTGAGCCTAGAAATTTCGGGTCATTCTAATCGGGAAATTCGGGATAATGTGCCACGAATGCTAGAGGTTGTTGGCTTGCGTAGCAAGCAGGACAAATTCCCCAATCAGTTATCCGGTGGCGAAAAACAACGTGTTGCCATTGCCAGGGCGATGGTGCGCCAACCAAAGATTTTGTTTGCTGACGAGCCGACCGGCAACTTGGATGCTCGCAATACCTGGGAGATTGTCAAATTGTTGTTAAAGATTAATAAGTTCGGCACAACCGTGGTTCTCATTACCCATTCAGACGAGATTGTTCGCCGACTGAACACTAGAACTATCACCATTGACCACGGTCGGGTAGTGAACGATGTTCAACACGGCGGGGAGGTAAAGAATGAGCGCTAAGAAAGAGCTAAAAAAGGAACGTCTGGTAAATAATCAGCGACGTCGCACGTTCTTAACCTGGACTAGGGTGGTGCGATATGGTCTGCGTAATTTCACTCGTAATGCCTGGCTGACAGTTGCGGCAACAGTGGTGATGACAATTACCTTGCTAATTATTCTAGTGACAGCTGTGGCCAGTTCAGTATTGAGCGAAACAATCGCCAGCCAAAAGGACAAAATGGAACTGTCCTTTTACATTCGCTATGATGCCGACGAAGATGTCCTTAGGAACTTAACTGGTAAATTACGCATTCAACCAAACGTGCAAAGTGTCGATATTAGTACCAGCGAGGAAGAGTACAAGAAGGCCTCTAAGGACAACGCCGAGGCTTGGTCAGAGGTAGTTAGCCAGGGGATTGCCCCTACGTTAGCCTCGGTAATTCACGTCAAGTTAGATGATATGGAACAGCGCGATGTTATTGAGAATTTTGTTGACAAAGACCCGCAGTTCCAGGAGTGGATTGACACTAGTGTCACAGAGTTGCAAGATGTCGAGGCTCGGCAGGAAACCATTGATAAGTTATCTAACATCATGAGTTATGCCAGCCGTGCTGGTGCGGTCGCTGCGGCTATTTTCATCGTTATTTCGGTGCTAATTATCTTTAACACCATTCGTATGACTATCTTTAGTCGCCGAGATGAAATTAGCATGGAGCGATCTATCGGGGCAGATAACTACTTTATTCGTGGTCCATTCCTAGTCGAGGCTGAGTTATACGGGATTATCGCCGCCGTTCTAGCGATGGCTATTGGTTATCTGGCAGTGTCGAAAATTTTGCCAAGTTTGGGCAGTTACATCGAGGTTGCTAAAACTCAGGCTATATTTAACCAATGGTGGTGGGCAATATTGCTGGGAATGCTAGTGTTAGGCTTCCTGATCGGCAATTTGTCCGCCCGAATGGCACTACACAAATATCTAAAGAAAACTAACTACTAGACTGGTTGATGTCTTGCAAAATAAACATTAGCAATATAAAATTACAATAACGAGCCTAATAAAGGAGGGTTTATGAGGTTCCACCACAACAACTCAACCGGGACAACATCGTCCCGCCGAACTAAATGCCACCGCGGTAATATACTTCGTGGCAACTGTCGCCGTGTAATGATTCTGGGCGCAGTGGTTGTCTTTACCATTGCTAGTTGTCTGTCGATGTTTAACACTCAGGCACCGACGGCATATGCCCGTGATTACGATGCCGAGATTAAGGCACTGCAAAATCAGATCGATGACTATAATAAACGGGCTAGCGAACTATCTGCCCAGGCTGATACCTTGCAGGGCAAGATTAATGAATTACAGAATCAGCAGGCCTCTATTCAGGCGCAGATTGATCTCAGCGAGGCTGAAAAGGCTCAGTTGGAACAACAAATAGCTGATGCCGAGGCAAAGATTAAGGCGCAGGCTGCTGCTCTAGGCGAAACCCTCAAAACTCAGTATTACAGCAACCAGACATCAGCGCTGGATATCCTGATGAATAGTGATTCGGTCAGCGATTATGTTGATCGTCAGACTAGGCAACAATCAATGAGCGACCAAATTACAGAAACTGTCAACGAAATCAAGCAGGCCAAGGCTGATTTAGAGAGTAAAAAGGCTGAGGTCGAGGAGCTGATTTCTCGTCAGAATGCTCAAAAGCAGGATTTGGCCGACAGTCAGGCTGAACAACAGGCGTTGTTAAATCAGACGCAGGGGCAAGAGGATAAGTATCGTGAACTAACCGATGCTAATAACGCCAAGATTGAACAACTACGCAAGGAACAGGCTGAGGAAATCGCCCGACGCTTAGCTGCTGCAAATAATAGTGGTTCAACCATATACTATAACAATGGTGCTAGTTGCGGTGGTGGTTATCCAGCCTACCTGTGTAATGCGCCTAAGGACTCATTGGTTGACCCATGGGGCATGTATAGTCGCGAATGTGTTAGTTACGCTGCCTTTAAGGTTGCCTCAACCTATGGTTGGCCAAATTACTGGGCACGCGGTGGCAATAACGCCAATCAGTGGCCAGGCAAGGCTGATCGCTATGGTATTCCTCGCGGTAGCACGCCCAAGGTTGGTTCAGTCGCAGTGATGATGTCGGGTTATTACGGTCATGTGGCTTGGGTCGAGGAGGTTCATGGCAATCGCATCGTGGTCAGTGATTACAACAGCGATATGCGGGGTAATTATGCTCGCTATGAGACTTCGGCTTCAGCCTTTGACACTTATATCTACTTTGACCAAAGTTAGTTCTAATTATTGGCAAATTGATTTGGCACCCGTTAGATCGGGTGCCTTTCAGCAATCTTAAAGTGATTGTGGTAAAATTATAGTTGTGAAACGAGAGAAAACAGGTGAGAAAAATACAGATACTAGCGCTAATCACGAGCCTCTAGTGCCAGTGGTTAAATACGACGATCGGGGGTCGGCTCCACATAGCATTCATCCAGCTAAAATGGATCGAACCAGCAAATTTAGCATCGGTATCCTGGGCTGTTTAATTGTGGCGCTTTTAACTGGTGTTATTGGCTTTACTATCGGCACTAGATTACAGAATTTGTCGGCAACTCAGTTGGACTATTCGAGATTAGCCGAGGTCTACAATGTTCTGAGCGCAAAATATGACGGCAAATTGGACAAGGACAAGTTGCTAGAGGGGGCCTTAAAGGGCATGGTGGCTGGTACCGGCGATATTTATACCGAGTATATGACAGCCGAGGAATATAGCCTGCTAGAAACTGATTTATCTGGTGAACTAAACGGCATCGGGGTCGAGATTGGAATGAACGATGATGGATTATTGAGTGTAATCTCAACGCTTGATGATAGCCCGGCCAAAGAGGCTGGTCTGCTGGCTGGTGATTTAATTGAAAAGGTTGATGGTGAGGACGCTACCGGCTGGACTACTAGCCAGGCGGCGGCCAAAATTAGGGGCGAAAAGGGCACAAAGGTCAAGATAACTGTCGTGCGCGACAGCGAGGAGAAGGAATTCGAGGTTGAGCGCCAAAAAATTGAGAACCCTAGTGTTAAGTGGGAAATTGACGATGACCGAATTGGCTATATTCGCATTTCCACCTTTGGCGACGATACGGCAATGTTGGCACAGGAGGCAGCAGAGGACTTCGTGGCTAACAACGTCCGGGGTATTATCTTGGACTTGCGCAGTAACACGGGTGGTTATGTTGACGCCGCCCAGGCAGTGACCAGTCTGTGGCTGAATAAGGGTGAAACTATCACGCAGGAGCGAGCCGGCAGTCAGACCCTGGCAACGGTTAAGGCGACTGGTGGCAATATCCTAAAGGATATCCAAACAGTGGTGCTGATCGATGGTGCTACGGCTAGTGCCAGTGAGATAACCGCTGGCGCTTTGCGTGATAACGCTGGGGCTAAGTTAGTTGGTTATCAGTCATACGGCAAGGGGTTAGTCCAAGAGGTCATCGAACTAAATAGTGGCGACTATCTAAAGGTGACGATTGCTAAATGGTATACACCAAACGGTGACAACATCAACGAGGAGGGGCTAAAGCCAGATGAGGAGATCGAGATGACATCGGCGCAGTATAATTCTGGCGACGATACTCAGCGTGAGCGAGCCAAGGAGATGTTGTTAGAGCAGTAGATGGCGCATAATACTTAATACTTGCGAATCTGGTAAATTACGGTTATACTAAACGTTATGGAAGGCCAAAAGAAAAAGATTTTACTGGTTGAGGACGACGATACCTTGGCAGAGGTTTATCGACAGCGCCTAGAGCTAGAGGGTTTTGACGTTCGTCGTAGCAATAACGGCGAGGATGCTCTTAAGGACGCCGTGGATTACCACCCTGATTTAATTCTTTTGGACGTGATGATGCCTAGTCTGAACGGCTTTGATGTGCTGGATATTCTACGTAACAGCCCACAGACCCGTAATATTCACATTATTATGCTGACAGCGCTGTCTCAGCCCAAGGATGCTGAGCGAGCCAAGGAGCTGGGCGCTGATGACTTTTTGGTCAAATCGCAGGTCGTGATTGGCGACGTGGTTGCTCGCATCAAACACCAGCTAAATATGCTATAGATTACTAAAATTCTCATATATCAAAACAGCCCTCGTTCTTGACGGAGGGCTGTTTTAGATACTAAAGCAATGGCTAATTGAATAACCACTATTCAACGGTCACCTGGGTGCGGCGAACGGTTTTGCCAGTAAAGGTGCGAACCTTACGCTGAACAAACTTAACTACGCCATCCTGGGCGGCGTGAATGGTAAAGTTGCGGCTAGTGTAGGTACCAGGGCCAGCAATCTTGGTTGCACCAACCTGACGGACGATTACCTCGCCAGCGCTAACCTTTTGGCCACCAAAGCGCTTGACACCCAAACGATGGCCAGCATTGTTGTGAATATTCTTGGCGGAACCGCCAGCTTTAACATGAGACATACTTAAACAACTCCTTTTTCACTTACTTGTGGTATATTCTACAAAATAACTAACGTTTTTGCAATACTAATAGCTCGCGACCAACAATTTGGTCAGGTCGATGGTAAATTAGATTGGCTCCGTCGGTTTGGTTGATAAAACGATGACTATCAAGCTGATTGGTGCAGGGTAGATGATGGATGTGGTCGCGAACGAACCATACTGGTACGCCAATACATAAACCGCAGCCTGATGGCAATTGTTTACTAATGTTTGCTAGAAACTTGTCGATGATGATGTTGCAGGCCGTGATATTGTATTTCAATTCATCAGCGGCTGGTGGGGTGGTGTAGGCTCTACCCAGGTAGGTTTCGGTGGCGATCAAGTTGATCTTGTCGGGGCTAGCCCAGGATTTCCAATCAAAGGTGGTCGCATCGCCGATGGCGAGGTTGGGCGTAACATCGAGATGCAACATACGGTTTAGCCAGTTGATATTGATCTTTGTATTATTAACCATATCTGGATTTAGATCAGTGCCAAAGACATCCATACCCATCAGGGCGGCTTCTTGCAACACGACACCCGTTCCGCAGAATGGGTCCAACAGATTGGCCTCTTGGATCTGCCCAGATTTACTGGCATGGACGGCTAGGTTAATCATTGTTTGGGCTAATTTGGGCGGCAACATGCCATTGCGGGCATCGCGTCGAGGTCGGCGACGATCTCGAAAAGTGTAGGCATCAATATCCTGAATGTAGATGGTTCGCCCAACGCATAGCGAAGCTTGGTCAGATGTTTTAATGAAATTGAGTTCTATCTTTTTAGGGTTTTGTCCAGATAGACCGTTGTGTAGAATTGTGGCTGCCCCTAGGACGGCATTATTGGTGGGCAGTAGTCTAGTTGAATGACCTAAGCCCTTAAGGATGCTTTGCAGTTCCTGGCCTAGGCTAATTGCCGAGCGCTTGCTGGCTCTAGGGTCGTAATAGGAAACGCCTAGGGTAATCTTGCCATCAACATTGTTAAACAGCTGTCGACATAGGGTCGTCAAATTGCTTTTACTGACGGTAAACTTCTTGTTGACGACTTGGATAATTTTAACTATCGCCCCCAGCCGCTTGCTGCTGGCTAGGGCGGTCTGACTAGAGATGTCTAGCAGGGCAACATTACTGGCAATTAGCCGAGGCTCCTTCTTATAGACAGCCTGTAGTTCAGCTAGACCAATTTCGGGCTGGCGACCCAGAATAAACGCAATCATTTACCTAAATTATAACGCATTGTAATGCGAGCAGTAATGGCGAAGACTGATGTGTAGGTGATGATATGTAGTATAATGTGCTTATGTCGAAGTTCAGTGATGATTTCAGGGCTAGTTATCGTGAGGCCAAGGCTAATATGCAACGCAAGCATCACGGTGGTTTGCGCACGTGGATTAATATACTGACATTCATTCTGATAATTTTTGTTCTATGGGCGGCGCGACATGAACTAATCGAGGCATTTCATTTGTTGGGTGGCGTCAACATCTGGATATTGTTGCTGATAATCCCAGTTCAATTTGCGTCATACTATGCCAGTGCTGAGATATTTTTCACCTATTTACGAGGTCGGGGACAGCTAAAAAAGACCACCCCACTACACGTGACAGCAGTGGCGCTAGAATTTAACTTTGTTAACCATGTTTTTCCGTCGGCTGGCGTCAGTGGGGCCTCATATATGGTCTGGCGTCTGGGAAAGATGAAAGTTCCCGCCGGGCAGGCGGCAATGTCACAACTAATTAACTATTTTAGCCTGGGAGCCACCTTTATGATTATGATGGTGGCAGCACTGATTTGGGCGACCTTTGAGGATCGAGCAGCCAACTGGTTGGTAGTGGCGACAACTATCGCAGTGATGGGGCTAATCTTTATTGTGATTTTTGGTGCCTATTTGATTGGTAGTCGCGATCGATTAATGAGCTTTGCTAGATGGCTAACCAGACGGACTAATTGGTTGGTAAATAAAGTCACCTTTGGGCGCAAGAAAAAGGTTCTCAAGATGGCGACGGTCGAGGGATTCTTTAGCGACTTTTACGACGACTGGCAGGCTATTCGCGAGAACAAGGCGCTACTGAAATGGCCAATCATTTGGGGTTTTATCTCTAACATTCTGGATGTTTTGTTGATAGCGGTGGCCTTCTGGGCGCTGGGCTACTCGGTCAACCTGCCGATTTTGCTAATCTCGTTTGGGGCATCAGCGGTTGGCAGCTTTTTGTTTGTGACGCCAGGTGGTGTCGGCGCCTACGAGGCAGTTATGATTGGTGTGCTAGTGGCTGGTGGAATGGAGGCTGACGTGGCGTCGGCTGGAGTTATCTTAGCTAGGGCAATTTTAGTGGTGGGCACTATTGCCTGTGGTGTGTTTGCCTATCATGCAGCCATGAAGAAATATGGTCGACCAGTATTAAAATCGCCACAGGACCTCAGGGAGTTTGATGGCAAGGTGAATGAGGAACACTTACATGGACGAAATCGTACCTGAATTTACTGTCTCCCAGGCGATCGCAGTATTCAATCAAATATTAGATACGGCAACTCCTAGTATTGTCGTGGTTGGCGAGGTGGCAAATTTCAAGGTTAACCAGGGCAAGTGGGTCTTTTTTGATCTTAAGGATGAAACGGGATTGCTGAGTTGCTTTATGCCTGTCTACCAGCTACGAATGGCGCTAGAGGACGGCATGAAGGTGCGAATTGTGGCACGACCGAATATTACAAAATGGGGCAAGTTCTCGCTAACCGTTCAGTCAATTAAACCTGTCGGGGAAGGGTCGATCAAAAAAGCCTTTGAACTACTACGTAAAAAACTGGCCGCTGAGGGATTGTTTGACGAGGCTCGTAAGCGTCCATTACCGAAACTACCACAACATATTGGGGTAATTTCATCGGTTGACGCTGCTGGTTATCGGGACTTTATCAAAATAATTAGTGCCAGGATGGGTGGTTTAACTATTGACGTTATTTCTACTCAGGTGCAGGGTGAGGCTGCTGCTGACCAGGTAATTGCTGCGCTACAGCAATTCAACGAAATGGCTAATCCGCCGGAGGTTGTGGCGATTCTGCGTGGTGGGGGGTCGCGTGATGACTTGGCAGTGTTTGACGATGAAAGATTGGTTAGAGCCGTGGCGGCATCGCGTATTCCGACGATTGCTGGGATTGGGCATGAGGTCGATACGACATTGGTTGACTTGGCGGCCGACTGTCGCGCCTCGACACCGTCAAACGCGGCCGAATTGCTGGTTCCTGACCGTCGCGAATTAATTGCTTCGGCTGACGATAAGTTAGTGCAGATGGTGGCAATGCTACAACGTCGCGTGGACAGCCAGCATAGTGATTTGAATAATCGATTAATGCGACTAGAGCAACTAATGGATAGCCAATTATCGAGTACCAGGCAACGCTTTGTCGCACTTAGCCAGGCCCTGCTAGCCTATGATCCCCGAGCTGTGTTGCGGCGAGGCTACGCTATAATTTGGAATGGCAACGGGGGGTTGGCTAAGCTGCCTAAAATTGGCGATCAGATTGTTGTTGAAACAGAGAATAAGTTAATAGATGCGGAGGTAAAAAATGTCCGAAACAAGTAATAGGGAAAAATTAAATGAACTGACCATTACTGAGCTGATGGCTAAATTAGATGACATTGTTAACTGGTTTAGTGGCGACAGTATCGACGTAGATCAGGCGACGGCTAAATTTGATGAAGGCATGGTAATTGCCGAGGTGATAAAAGACAAGTTGTCTAATACAGAAAACAAGGTCAATCAGATTAAATTAAAGCTGGAAAAGTTGCAGGATAAATAGTCATAATCTGGCGAATTAATTAGGCTTATGGTAAACTGTGATTATGAATAAAGTGGGTGGAAAATGGCTATCTGATCAGCGTGGTTCAGCGAACCCATTACTGATAGCAACTATTCTATTATCGATTTTGTTAGTGGTGGCGGCCGGTGGCTTCGTCTGGGCCTATATGGGGATGCTGGATTGGCAGAATAATGGTCAAACCAAAATTGACCAGGCGGTCACAACAGCCAAGGAGGAACAGCAGGCTGAGGATCAGAAACATTTTGACGAGGAGGAGAAAAAGCCGAATCGTTCCTACCAGGGCCCGTCTGACATGGGTTCGGTTCGTTTTAATTATCCCAAGACCTGGGCTGGCTATATCGCCAAGAGCGATAACTCTGGATTAGAGGTTTATTTTAATCCGTTATTAGTTCCCACGATAAAGGGTGGTGTTACGCCATACGCACTGCGGGTTTTGGTTAGCAACACTAGCTATTCAGATGTTTTGGACGACTATCAGGGCATTGTTGAGGAGGGCATCGCCACGGCTAGGACAATAATTATCGGTAAAACCGACGACTTTGCCGGCTATGAGGGCGTCCGGGTTGATGGACAGTTGAGCGATACCATCAACGGCTCGGTTGTCATCTTTAAGGTTCGGGACAAGACCTTGCGCATTTTCTGTGATAGCCAGGATTATATTAGCGATTTTGACAATACTATTCTGACATCGTTGCGATTCGAGCCATAGCTTCGTTATGGTATACTGTCATTAATGAGTGTGGAGGGGGTTGACTTTGGGTCAGTGGCGCTAACTGCGGCGGCACGTGATCTAACGGCCCCCTTGGTTTTATTGCGACAACTATCATTCCAGCTGGATGGTCAATTAGCAACCAACGAATCGCCAGCAACTAGACAAACGCTACAAAATCTTAGGACTGCTGTTGGGCGAACATTTAATATTGCCGACCAACTAAGGTTGGCTCTGACAGATGAAAATAACCTTGTCCTAGAGCCAGTTCAGTTAAAAGGGCTGTGCCATGAATTAAATAGTGAATTGAAGCCACTGCAACGCGAACTGAAATGCAATCTAGACTTTGAACTGCCACGTCGTCAACCAGTGGTGGCCGTCGGAAATTACCAGGCGTTAAAAACGATTCTGAACGGCTTTTTGTCGGACGCCATTCGCTATGAGGGGCAATGCCATCAACAAGATGCTAATCGTCGCATTGTTCGTTTGCGTGTGGCTAATCGACATAGTGGGGATGTTGCAATTGAACTGCATGATGATGGCCCAGGCATTAATCTGGCTAGATCATTAGAGGCGGTTATGGAGCCAAATAACGTTAATCCCACCGTTGCTCGGCCGTTAATGGGTAGTCTCAACTTGTTATTGGCGGATCGGCTAATTAGAGCTATGAATGGGCGGCTGACAATACATAATCGCCGACGAGGTGGAATAACCATCGAAACTATTTTGCCAACTAGCCATCAGTTGACCTTGTTAGAGGCGATAAGATGATGTCGAATATTGATACTAAACCGATAGTGACATTACTAATCTTGGATGATGATCAGCAATTTGCCAGTAGTCTAGCTGATTCTTTGGCTGTGGCGATTAATGCCAATTGCTATTGCGAGAGTGATCCTGAGCGGGCAATGCAGGCAATTGACAACCAAAAAATTGACTTACTAATAATTGATATTCATCTAGGTGATCGTAATGCGTTGACACTTCTAAATGAGTTATCTACTTACCCCGATACATTGGCGTTGCCCAAAATTATTTTGTCGTCATCGGGTAGCCAACTGTCTATAGACGATCTTGGTAGCTATGGCGTGGCGGCAATATATGATAAAAGAACCTACGATTTGGCAGATTTAGTTCACAAGATACAGGAGTTGACCGACAGTGGCGACTAACCTAACTACCCCAGCAATTATTCTGCGTCGCACCAATTATGGCGAGGCTGATCGTATCTTGACAATTTTGACACCCGAACATGGCGAACAGGCGGTAATCGCCAGGGCAGTGCGTCGGGAAAAATCCAAATTGGCCGGTGGAATTGAGCTATTTGCTGTTTGTGAGTTGGGGCTAGTGCGAAGTTCGTCAAATCAGGACGGTATGTGGACATTGACATCATCACGGATTATCAACTTTTACGACCAGATAATGACCGACTATGATCGACTGCAATTTGGTTATGAGGCAATCAAGCAGGTTGCTGGGTTGGCAAGTGTTATCGAAACGCCAGAATTGTATCAGGTTCTCAATGACGTATTGGCTGTCCTGAATAATATGTTGGTTGATTTGCGATTAATCAAGACATGGTTTTATTTACATCTAGCCAGACTGCGAGGTAGTGAATTGAACCTGCTAACCGACAGTAATGGCATGAAACTGGTTGAGGGGGCAAGCTATGACTACGAAATTGGCGAAAAGGTACTAATTTACGTCGAGCAGGGTGGGCGATTTACCACTGAAATCATTAAGTTATTGCGAGTCTTAAGTGCCAATCCTGCCACTATTTTGCCACGGCTAACGTCAATTAACGGTAATACAATTGCCGAGGCGTTATACCTAGCCCAAATCGCCGTCGAGAGCAGTTAGTTTTATCGATGTTGCAAAGGCAAGGGGTTACGGCGATATTGACGAAATTGTCATATTATGGTAATGTTTACTTATCAACAGGCTAGTTTCTGCTGATGCACCTATGATAGTTGTGGTTAACTTCCGATAGCGTTTCTGGAAAGTCTTGACGAAAGGATGTGTTTGCTATGCCGTCTAGCTGGATGGACGTTCGGCTCTACTGGTGGGCTGCCTGGGTGGAAGCTCCGAGCAACGAGTACAACCCGTACCACAAGCCTCTTCTGCAGGTTAGTGACTACCTCAGGTCGTTCGTGTTCGCCGTGGCAATTCCTGCCCTGGTGATTGCCATGATGGCTGGCGCGGTACTTCTTACTACCGACGCTTGGCCTGACAGGGGAGTGTGGACTCCGCTCTTTCTCTACTGCATGTCGCTGGCTAGCGTCGCTCTTGTTCGCGAGATACTTGCCCGTGTGATTTGCTGGGTTTGTGAAAAGCACGATGCTGCAGTTAGAAGGAGTTATTGGAAGTAGCGTACTCTATCGCACCCTCGCCGATCGTTGGCGAGGGTGCTTTCATTGTGCATGCATCTTGCACCTATCATGCAGTGCTATCGTGATAAAATATTAACCATGGATGACATTATTTCACTATGTAAACGACGAGGTTTTATTTATCAGGGATCAGATATCTATGGTGGTCTAGCTGGCACCTGGGACTGGGGGCCGTTTGGTATAATGCTGAAACGGAATGTGATGCAGGCCTGGTGGAACTTCTTTGTAGACAAGCGCCCCGACATTTTTGGTGTTGATGCGGAAGTTATTATGAACCATAAGGTTTGGGAGGCGAGTGGCCATGTCAAGACCTTTGCCGACCCCATGGTCGAGGACTTGGTTAATCATAAGCGTTGGCGCGCTGACCACTTATTAAAAGATCATGGTATTGATGCCGATGGGTTGACCAACGACGAGCTGACAAAGCTAATTCAGGATAATAATGTTAAGTCACCTGACGGTAATCCACTATCAGGTGTTAAAAGTTTTAATATGATGTTCCGGACTACTGTCGGTGCCATCGAGAGCAGTGATGCGGTAACTTATCTGCGACCAGAGACGGCTCAGGGTATTTTTGCAAACTATCGCAACGTGGTTGACTCATTGTATCCAGATATGCCATTTGGTATTGCTCAGCAGGGCAAGGCCTTTCGCAATGAAATTAGTCCTCGTGACTTCATCTTTCGTTCACGCGAGTTCGAGCAAATGGAAATCGAATATTTTGTCCATCCTGATCAGTGGGAGGCTGAGTTTGAAAATTGGCTAAAATTAGTTCATGAGTTCCTAGAGCAGGTAATCGGCTTGCCAGCCAAGATGATTCACGATTATGAAGTTCCCGCGCAGGATCGAGCACACTATAGCAAGCGAACGATTGATGTTAACTTCGATTATCCAATTGGCCAAGAGGAATTGATGGGGATTGCCTATCGGACAGACTTTGATTTGATGAACATTCAGAATGCGACGGGCAAGTCAATGGAATATCGACCCAAGGATGGTGGCGAGCCGTTTGTGCCACATGTTATCGAGCCGTCCTTTGGTGTGGAGCGACTAATTATGGCAATATTAACGGCTTGCTATACCGAGGACGAAGTAGACGGTAGCAAGCGCACACTATTGAAGCTGCCTAAGAGTCTAGCGCCAGTAGTTGTGACGGTATCGCCCCTACTAAAGAACAAGCCTGAGTTAGTTGCCAAGGCTAAAGAAGTCTACAACCAGTTGCAGCAGGCGTTTCCAGGCCGAGTAAATTGGGATGATAGTGGCAATATTGGCAAACGCTATCGCAAAGCAGATGAGATTGGCGTGCCACATTGTGTAGTAATTGACTTTGATAGTCTAAACAATGACGATGTTACTGTACGTGACCGCGACACAACTAAGCAGACACGAGTCAAGGTGTCCGAACTAGCTGAATATCTGGGAAAATAATCGAATCCACAGATTGAAATCCTAGCGGATTTCAATCTGCCTCCTTTTACGAAAAGGAGGTTTTGCCTTGTTCTCCTGTAAAGGCAGAGTAGCAGCATGCTTACTTGTAAGCCCCTTTGGGCGGCGTAAGTATGAGGCCTGCGTTCAAATTAAAAGGGGGTGTGTTTATTTAAGCTCCCTTGGGATCAAGGGAGCTGTCAGTCCATTAGGGCTGACTGAGGGTTCGATCAATATACTCCTCAATAAAGTCAACTACTCCAGCTAGATTATAATTAATCTCATTGTTTGGTATGCGTATAACCGCCTTAATGCCGTATTCCATTAATTCTTTTGTTCGTTTATTGTCATACTGAATACCTTTATCTAAATAATGTTGCGATCCATCTAGTTCGATTACTAAATGTAGCTTAGGACAGTAAAAATCTACTATAAAATTGCCGATTGGCTTTTGTCGTAGAAATCTAACGCTACAGTTACGTAAGTATCTATACCATAAAGTTTTTTCTTCTTTGGTCATATTGCTACGTAGCTGTCTAGCGAGTTGTTTGTTGTTCTGGTTATACATTCTACCCATAAAATCGAACCCACCGATGAGCTTTGCTCATCTGCCTCCCTTGAGGCTCAAGGGAGGTCTATTCGATTATTATATATCCGTTTAGTAATGAGGTGCCCCGCCGTATGGCGGGGCTAATAAGGTGCGGCTGATAAGGTGCGGCTGGGCTGGCGACTAACTGGCGTGAATAACGAGGCGATGGGTCATAATGGCAACGCGCCATATTTTCTGATCCAGCGCCTAATTATCGCATCGGCAATATGGTCGCCGATGTTTACTGTCAAACGACCAGTTATAAAGGTGTGCTCGCTGATTGGATGCCAGCTGTCCATATGCTCGGTGGTCTGCCACAAAGTGATTCTGACGTGTTCATCTCCTCCGAATGTATTGACTAGATAACGTCTCTCATAGGCATATCGAGCAGTAGAGCAGGTATTGTTTCTCCCCATTACAATCCCTCCAAAGATTGGTGATAAGTCTCCACTAATCCTGCTATCTGTATTTTATCATCTTTGATATAATAAACCACAGCTTGCCGGGGTGTGGCGCAGTTGGTAGCGCGCAGCGTTCGGGACGCTGAGGTCGCCTGTTCAAGTCAGGTCACCCCGACCAAGTTGAAAAAAGTGTCACTGTATGTTAGCATAACTAGTGCATATATGTGCCCGTAGCTCAGCTGGATAGAGCGTCAGTTTGCGGAACTGAAGGTCGTACGTTCGAATCGTATCGGGCACACCATACACACCTTGTAAATCCTGAGTCCCCTGGGGCTCTTTTTATTTTTCTATCGATTGCGGGGTCGTTCTAAAATGTCATTATTGATGAGAGTACGCCTGACTCGTTTGCTGGTCGAAAAATACCCGTATAGAACAATAGCTAAAACGACCTTGGCGATGGCCGAGATGACGGTAAAAACTGACATTAATAGAATAGTTAGACCATTGGTTGGTATGGTACCTAGCCCCATCGAGATAGATGTAGATAGTCCATCCAGAAAGAATAGTCCCAGCTCTACAACACCGTAGGTGATTAAAACAGTGCATATAATGGCCAATAGTCTGAGCGGATTGCGTCGCTGAAAGATATTTTGAATAAACATACCTGTTGTCCATGCAATAATAGTGTTTGGAATGACGCTAGTGGTGGCGGTGACGTTGCCAGATAGTGCACTGAGTAGCCAAGCCAGGGCGGGTATGACTGAGATAATCAACAAAATGATTAGCAGGATAGTGATAACTAACAGCCAACCGCCTAGGTCCTCCTCAACGGGCTGACCGCCGGTTTTATTCATTAATCGCTCGTGAGCGTCCTGGATAGCCTTTTGGGCGTCGCTAGCAGTACTAGTTCTGTCTGGCTCAATAATGTCTAGAGGATCAACATATAGGCTATCATCGTTGTTTTTATATGATTGGTTATCCTTTTGCTGGTCAGCCTTGGTGACTGCATCATGTGCCTGATGGAGAAGCAAAGGGTCGTAATTGGCGTTTTTATTGCCTGTCATAACCATATTATAGCAACTGATTCGTTGTTAACATTAACTATTCCGTAGTATTGACACGTTTAATCCAATGTTGTAGAATAGTCTGCCCGTAGTAAGGATGCTATTGGGATGGGGATATTCCCTTGAACCTTAGGAGGTATGAATATGGTGAATGCTGTTCTGTCTAGCAAGGATCATTCTGGGCAGGTGGCGGAGCTGCAGTATCGTATTGTCAAGCAGACGAAAATGATTGGATTGGTGGGAAACATTATTAAAGCCTACGATGACAAAGACGCAGAGGCGGCCGATGATAGCGCCTACATTCATGCAGTGGACGAGGCGCTGGACTACCTGCGGTCGATTAACCACGAAAACAAGATGGCGTCTGAGCCTGAGTGCGCTGCAGATAAGATGCTCTGGGATATGTGGTTTGCCTACATGTCGAGCGAGTGCCGTTGCTACCAGGGTCATATGCCACGGACGGGCCGTCGAGACGTGTTGGCGCAGGCCGAGGCTGAGGCCAAGAAGCGCCTGCTGATGGACTACCGAATGCTGGAGAGCCGGATCGGGCATGCTAACGAAATGCTCGATTTTGAGCGGCGGTGCAGTGGCTCGGGCGTGTCCTTGCAGCTTATACATGGCAAAAGGCGGCCTAGCCCAGTCGAGGCTATGCCTACACCTGTGCCCACGTTGGCAATGGCTTAGTGTGTAGCAGTTCCCGATTTTTTGTATCTCTAGCGGATTATCGACCCCGGGACGTAGGACTGTTCTGGGGTCGTTTTTCTGGTTTCAAAATTAGTGCTCGTGTATTGACATAATCGACATCAGATTGTAAGATAATAGAGATTTGTAGTATAAATCTAGCTATGGATAGCCTATCGCCATGGTGGCGATAATGAAAATGAAGGGATGTGATGTTAATTGGCAACGGAGATTCATCCGAAGAGCGTTGCCAACCGCGAGGCTGTGGCGACGATGCCATTGGAACTGCTGGGCGGTGAGTTAGAAACGTGCTATTCGGTTGCTCACGGTCGTGTTCAGCTGAAGCGCAGCGATGGCGATAAGGTGAAGATAGTCATCATCTTGACTCCGTCGCGCCGAGCGGCGCCGCACAAGACTGCTCGGGAGTGGGCCGAGAAGATTCGCGAGATCGATGATAAGTCTCGCAAGAAGAGAAGCTCGGACACTCAGAAGGCTCGCGACGATCAGCTGTGTCGTCGGCTGGTGATGGCCATTGTTGACTTGTCGCCGGACGACGATCAAGTCTCCAGTGACTATACGACTGCTATGGGGGCGTTCGTTAGCATTCAGCGACTTGACGATGGCACGCTCAAGGCTGAGATTGTCTATCCCTGGTAGGGACAACTCTCGGCGTAGCTTTGACTACAGATTGTTCTTTTTGGGGCTGGCCCTGTGCCAGCCCCGCAACCTTTTAATAGTGTTATAATTTGTCGTGATGAAATTGATTGTTGGGTTAGGTAATCCTGGTGTGGAGTATAGTCGAACTCGGCACAACTTTGGCTTTATGGCGGTAGATAATTACATAAGGCGTAGTGGCGGGGTCTGGCACTTTCAGGCTAAGTTTAATGCCCAAATTGCCGAATTATCCTTGGACACAGAAAAAGTTCTGTTTGTTAAGCCGCAAACTTTTTATAATCTAGTTGGCGAATCGGTGCAACGAATTCGTTCGTTCTATAAAATTGATCTAAACGATGTGTTGGTGATACATGATGAAATGGCCTTGCCACTAGGTGCGATTCGCACGCGTCGCGGTGGTTCAGATGCGGGTAATAATGGTATAAAAAATATTATTAACACTAACGGTGCCGAGTTTGCTAGGGTTCGTATTGGCTCTGGCGTGCAGCCTAATGCCAGTGGCGATGCTCAACCTAGTTCAGGTCGACGTAATTATGTCCTGGGTCGGTTGTCTAGCGAGGATGAGACGACCTTGAGGGGTGAATTAAGCGTTGTTGATCAAATTATTACGGAATTTATTACTGGCAAATTTACCGAAACGACCTATCGCTAGCGATATTGACAAATAACATAATATATGTGAGAATATACAGGCTGGTTGGATTGTGACCAGAGTATTTTTTGCTAAACGAATAGAAGGAGCGTGATTAACTAGGCACTAACTATTGCGACAAGCAGGTAAATCGTAGAACGGAGCAATGGATGAGTGACGTTTTGGAGCAGGTGGCGACCGAGAGCAAGCCGATTTCTATGCTGGACATGGAGGCTCGTATCGTCAACCTGGGCGGTCTGTGTCTCAAGAAGGCCGACGGTTTTGGCGCGATTGCACACGAGGAGTGTAGCGAAGCTGTTGACAACAGTGGCAACAGGGCACTGACGACGACCTATTATCGGTATTATGACCCGATTCGGTCGTTTGACTGCTTTGCCGCCGAGTGGTTGCTGGGGCTCAACTACAATGATGCGCTGGAGCACGGTCTGCGGAACGACGAGCTGGTTCGCGACCGATACGGCAAGATTGCCTATCGCTATCTACATAATGGTCGATTGAAGTTGCCGGTCAACGATGTCCTGGCGACGGCGATCAATGACCTTAGCAAGAACTTGACTGGTGTCGACCCAAGGGTGGGACGTGAAGGCGTCTGGCTCATGATGGCGATCGATGACCGTGACTATGTGGATCGAGATAGCCGTCGTCGCGCCAGAGAGGATGATGCGCCTGAGCGTCGGCTGGTGCTGTTGCATCTTGAGGACACTGTTGACCCAGAATGGCTGCAGATCAGCCTGTCGCCGGAGTTGGGTGAGCCACCAGTGTTTAGCGGCACGAACTACCCTAAGCCCAGTGGCAACTAGTGGTTCGATCAGTTAGGGCTGTTGAGTCGTTTCTTTTATTGGTGCAAGCGGGGCGAAACCTTGTCGGGGTTTCGCCCTTTTTGCGTAATAGAGATTTATGCACGCAGTGATATATTGGCCCTTATAATGCAATCTTTTATATATTTAACAAGACCTGGAATTTACAGTGGTAGCGTGGACTAAGCCGTCAGTTGAATTTAGATATTATGCTAAATGATGTTATGAAACTTGACATTTTATATTGCTTGTGCTAATATGGACAATGTTATGAAAGAGAACACCAACAAAAAAACAATAAATAAAAAGGACGTTGACGCTAATAATGATGTTGACGTTGTTATGAACGACCAGGACTTTAGTGGCGATGCTCAGGTTCAGGCCGTGGCTAAGTTGTACCGACACGAGGATGCTGAGCGCAAGGTAGCGCTGATGATCTCGTTAATGATGAACATCATGTTCCTTGTAACTGCCTATACAATTTTGTGCTATGACACAACTGGACGGTTGTTCGGTCGTTTACTTGGCATCAACCTCTAACCAATGTAATTTGGTCGCTGATTTTGGAATACCCCGCCTGGATCACAGAGCGGGGTATTTTGATGTTGCGGTGATTGTGGAAAAGTTTTATATCTGTTGTTCCACAAGTTTTTCCACATTTTGATGTTGAAAATGCGCTATGTGGGTAAAAATCTTTATAAAAAGACTTGCAAGTGGGTAATGGTGGGTAGTATAATTCGGTCAGTGGAAATCAAACAGACACCACGAACATCAATAAACAACAACACAAATTAACAAAATAAGTCGAACTTCTGGGTAGGCAACTATTAATGTCCAAGATAGACTACTTTGAACGCAAACTAGACGACAAACATCGTCTAACTATCCCGGCGGAGCTTCGGGCAGAGTTTGCTGACGGTGTAGTTATCACCCGCGGTTTCCAGCAGTATTTGCACCTATATCCCAAAAACATTTGGGACGAGGAAATGGAGCCAGCCTTGACGGGCAGCATCTTGGATGAACGGGTAGCCGACCTGAATGTCAAGTTTCGCACTGGCAAGTCTGAGGCTACACTTGACGCCAAACAGGGACGCATTACTCTTGAACAACACTTATTGGATTACGCCGGCATTACATCGGATGTAGTGGCAGTGCGAGCTGGTAAGTATTGGCGGTTATCGGCTAAGAATTAATTTGTTGGTTGGATATGGTTTTGGTAGCCGAGTAGGCTGGCGAAACCGACTGCAATTGCACCTTAACATTTACGAGGACACATACGCGACAACCAGCCAGAAGTTGGTCGCTGGACCGAAAGGACCGTCGCACCGGAAAGTTTTATACTTTCTTAAAATCCACCTCACACATAAGTCTCTCATTATGCTTTGTAGCCGTAACCTCACATCAGCGGTGATGAAGCATGAACAACTTAAAACAAAAAACAAAAACGCAAACAAAAACTGATTGTCGCATATGTGTCCTCCGTAACGTATAATAAGAATATGACAACACCACCACAACAACTCCATATTCCAGTTCTTTTGTCTGATGTTTTAGCTTTGCTGAATCCGGGCAATGGGGAGCGTTACCTTGATTTGACAGCTGGCTACGGTGGCCATGCACGTCGGATTATTGATCGGATAGGCGGGGCAAAGTATGCCGCGCTGTGCGATCGTGACGACTATGCGATTGATCACCTAGCTGATCTGGCGGAACATGGTGCAACACTAATCCATCAGGATTATCTGTCGGCGACTCGTCAACTAATTGATGACGAACAAACGTTCGATATGATTCTGTTGGATTTGGGCGTTAGCTCACCACAACTTGATCAGGGTGACCGAGGTTTTTCGTTTAGTCACGATGGCCCACTGGACATGCGAATGGATCGTCGACAAACGTTGACAGCAGCCGACGTTGTTAACCGCTATAGCGAGGATAAATTGATTGATATCTTTCGTAATTATGGCGAAATTAATATCGGCATTGCTAGGGCGTTGGCCAGAATGATTGTGCTACGTCGGCGCAAGCAACGATTCGACAGCACAAATGACCTGGCCGAGGCGATCAGGATTAAAATCGGTGAGTTAGATCATGGCAAATACCACAAGGTTCATCCAGCCACGCAGGCCTTTCAGGCGCTACGTATCGAGGTCAATGATGAGCTTGGTCAGTTGCAACGAACTTTGCCATTACTAAGTCGATTATTAAACCACGGTGGTCGGTTAGCCATTATTACTTTCCATAGTTTGGAAGATCGTATTGTTAAGGACTTCCTACGGGATCGGTCAGATGGCTTGGATGCACCATATACCTTATTAACTAAAAAACCAATTGCAGGCAATATTAACGATGATTCCAATCCGCGTGCTCGCAGTGCCAAATTACGAGCCGTATGCAAAAAATAAAAACAACAGAAAGGAGCGATACAATGCCAATCAAAATCAGCGGCCGCAGCTACGCTCACGAAATTCGGGTTCGCGTTGCTAAATAACTAATTATTTTACTTTAGTTGCTAGCAACTGGTGGTCACTCCCATGGGCGGTGGCCACCGACCCTGCTGGGCTTTAACCAAATCCAAATTAACGGGTTTTATGAACAGAAGCGTGCTAATTAACGCTACCTGGCTTATTCGTTGTGCTTGAATAGGCAGTGGTATAGTTGGTGCGGTTCTGGGTCTAAAACTCGTGGCAAATATAAACACTTAATCGAAAGGTAGATCAGGTAAATGACTTCATCACGGCAGCAATTTGTATCGACTAGACCAAGTGCGCGGGCCTATGCAGGAGCTGGCAATTGGGGTCGTAATCAGAATCTAGTCGAGTATAAGAGTGGTGTCAAAATAGGACCGGTCATGAATATGGTAGTAATTGTGTTGTTGTGCGCCCTAATGGGGCTATTATATTTGACCCAGTTGAGCAAGACCGGCTCCTATGGCTACGAGCTGAATGATATTAATGAACGTAAAACAGAGCTGGCGGCTGAGCAGGATAACCTAAAGGTCGAAAATGCTCGTTTACAATCGTTGAACACCATTAAAAACAGTGAAGTGGCAAAGGCGATGACGACGCCAGCCTCGACTGATTACGCCGAATAATTACTAAATCTTGATACCTAACTAGCCCAGATTGATTGGGCTAATGTTATATAATGAAATTAATGACAAAGCAGTCAACAGGGGATAAAAAACCTAGGTTTACGCGCTACCAGGCAATGACCGGGCTGTTTTTTCTGTTGCTGATTATTATTGTGGTGCAGTTGTTTCATATTCAGATAATTGACCACAAAATGTATGCGGCCAAGGCCGATAATATGCAGACAGATAAGCAGACTATTAATGCTGCTAGGGGACAAATCTACGTACGCGATGCTGACGGCAACATTGCGCCACTAGTAATGAATCGAACGGTTTACACGCTGTTTGCTGATCCATCGGCAATTGAGGACGTTGACGAGATTAAGGAATTGATTACTAGTGTCGTGGGCGATAGTTTGATTCAGGACGGGGTAGCGCAACTAACTGACAAGGATCGTCAATACGTAGTTCTGGCTAAACAACTATCGCAGGAGCAGGCCACTACTATTAAAGATGCTAATTTATACGGATTAGGATTGCAGGCTGATACTCAGCGGGTTTACCCCGAGGGAACGTTGGCGGCGCAAGTTTTAGGCTTTGTTAATAACGACGGTGACGGTCAGTATGGGGTCGAGCAATACTATAATGACAAGCTGTCTGGTACGCCGGGGGTATTGCAGACTATTACCGATGTTCGAAAGATTCCCCTAACTATCGGGGCTAAGGATATTAGCATTCCTGCTCAGGACGGTGAGGATATAGTGCTAAGTATTGATCGCAATGTCCAGTCGCAGGCCGAGCAAGTCTTGGCCGAGGGGTTGCAAAATGCCAAGGCAACCAGTGGCAGCATCGTGGTGATGGACCCACAGACTGGACGAGTTTTGGCGATGGCCAATCTACCATCCTATGATCCAGCCAATTATGGTGAGGTGGAGTCAGCGGCCGTTTACCAGAATAACGTTATCTCTAACGCCTACGAGCCGGGGTCGGTTATGAAGTTGTTCACGGTTGGCACGGGGCTGGACACGGGCGTAATTACACCTGAGTCGACCTTTTACAACAATTCATGTATTCAGGTCGATGATGCTGAAATATGCAATGTCACGCGGTCGGTCAGTGGCCAAAATATGACACCAATGCAACTACTGGAATATTCATTGAACACCGGTGCAGTCTGGGTACTTGAACAACTGGGCGGTGGACAAATCAACCTAGCCGGTCGACAAAAACTATATGATTATCTAGTTAATAATTATCGAATGAATGCTCCAACTGGGATTGATTTAGCCAACGAGGTCGATAGTGTCATTTACAAACCAGATACACCTAACGGTGCGAGAGTGCTATATGCCAACATGACCTTTGGCCAGGGCGAGCAGCTGACGATGATACAGGTTATCTCGGCCTTTTGCGCAGCCATTAATGGCGGTGTTTACTACCAGCCAACCGTAATGCTGGGGACGCTGAACGAGGACGGGGCTAGCATAACCGAGCAAGAGCCAAAGGTGGTAGCGGAAAATGTCTTGAAGCCAGATGTCAGTGCTGAATTAAAGGAAATGCTATATCAAGCCCGTTATCTAGGGGCTAGTGGTAGCTCAAAGGACAACGGCTATTATGTTGGCGGCAAGTCAGGCACCGCCCAAAAGGTTGACCCTAACACGGGGGCGTATTCTGACGAGTTGACGACTGGTACCTATATTGGTTTTGGTGGCGACAAGACGAAAACACCAAAATATGCAATAATGGTGCGGGTAGATGATGCGCATAACGGTGGATATTCTGGATCAGCCGCGGCGCAGCCAATTTTTGATAGTATGAGCAACTTTATGATCCAGTATGAAGGAGTGTCTAAATGAGCGAGACATTACAGTCACTGATGGACCCAATCACCAAGGTATTTTTATTGGGTGTTGGTTCATTTATTTTGGCAATGGTGATAACACCGATTTATACCTATTTTGCCTATAAATATAAATTCTGGAAACAGATGCGTCATGCGGCCATGGGTGGCGGGGCGGCGCCTGTCTATGAAAAACTTCATGCTGCCAAGCACAAGCGCCACATTCCAACTATGGCGGGAATTATCTTTGTAGTGGCTATTAGTATTATTACTATCTTATTTAACTTCTCGCGTGAACAGACTTGGTTGCCACTGGCTGCCTTAATTTGCTGTGCGGCAGTGGGATTGGTTGATGACTTTATCAACATTCGCTCGCATGGCAAGGGCATTGCTGGAATGCGGGCGCCGGTAAAATTTGCCCTAATTTCTGCCATTGGCTTGGCACTGGGTTGGTTCTTCTATGCCAAATTAGATATGCATACTATCCATATCCCATTTGCCGGTAGTTGGGATGTCGGTATTGGTATTATTCCTATTTTTGCCTTTGTGGTGGTGGCGACGGGCAACGCTGTTAACATCTCCGACGGTTTGGACGGGTTATCGGGTGGGTTGGCAGCCTCGGCCTTTGCGGCCTATGCTGTCATCGCCCTATTAGACCAACAGTTTGGACTATCTGGCTTTTGTTTCACTATTCTGGGTGCATTGGTTAGTTATTTGTGGTTTAACATTAATCCAGCACGCTTCTTTATGGGTGACGTTGGTGCATTTGCCCTGGGTTGTTCACTAGCTGTGGTGGCGATGCTGACAGATACGCTATTTATTCTACCGGTGATTGCTGCGGTGTTTGTGATTGAGACCTTGTCGGTCATTATCCAGATCACATCAAAGAAGATTCGACATAAAAAAGTTTTTCTGTCGGCGCCAATTCACCATCATCTAGAGGCGATTGGCTGGCCCGAAACCAAGGTGACAATGCGCTTCTGGCTATTGGGCGTAGTGGCGGCGATTATTGGCGTGGTTCTGGCGATTGTTGGAGGATGCATTAAGTAATGACTGGAAACGGGGCAGCGCGGTGGCGCTATAACGCCACTAAGGCCTCGACTAGTGGCAACTGGGCGGGCAAAAACAAAAATGCGGCGAATGACCGACGAGCCAAGGCGTGGGCTCGTCAGGTTAAAGACGACCTATTGAATGCAAGGGGCGAGCTAAAGTTGGGTCGTCGTCATCGACCGGACTATCTAATCTTTGTGTTGGCTGTTGCTTTGGCTGCCTTTGGCCTAGTGATTATCTATTCAATTTCGCCAGGATTATACGATGGCAACGAGCAGACTATTCGCCAGGAGATGATCAAGCGAGGTCTATTTCTAATCGCTGGCATAACAGCCTTTATTATAATGAGCCGCATTCCGCTTAACTTCCTAAAGAAATGGAGCCCAATTCTGTTTCTAATTGCCCTACTGGTATGTTTAGCCCTGCCACTACTGGGTTGGGCGAATGTGCCGGTGGCGACCTGTGCCTTGGGTGCCTGTCGTTGGTATAATCTAGGCCTATTTTCGGTTCAGCCGGCTGAAATCTTGAAGTTATGCACGGTGCTATTTATGGCTGGGTATCTGTCCACGAGATTAGCGGGGGGCAGGCTAAATTCAAAAAGCACTATTATTGAGGTGACAATAGTTATGATGGTGTCGCTGGCTATTATTGTCGGCTTGCAAAAGGATATGGGGACAGGCTTTGCTCTGGCGGCAATCTTTATATTCCAATTAATTATGTCGGGCATATCGTGGAAAAGAATGGCAGTTGTTTTTGGGATGTTATTGGCGCTGATGATAGCAATGGTTATTATTGCGCCCCACCGAATTGCCCGTATTTTAACATTTGCTCAGGCTGGTGACGCTGATTCGGATTACCATATTAACCAGGCCTTAATTGGGTTAGGGTCGGGCGGCTTAACTGGTCGTGGTCTGGGTCAGTCGGTGCAGGCGTTTGGTTGGCTACCCGAGGCGGTCAATGACTCAATTTTTGCCATTATTGGTGAAACGTTGGGCTTTGTCGGGGCAGTGACTCTGATAATAGTTTTTGCCTGGCTGATTATGCGCATGTTCAATAAAACAAACTATTTGGATAACATGTATCTACGCTTGGTGGTAGCCGGGGTAGTGGGCTGGTTTGCTTCGCATGTATTACTCAATATCATGGCAATGACGCATTTAATTCCATTGACTGGTATTACCTTGCCACTGGTTAGTTCGGGCGGCACTTCTCAGGTGTTCGTGATGGCTGGTCTAGGCATAGTGTTTAACATATCGCGATATACTAGTCATAGGCGAATCGCAATGAATGATGTAAACGAAAGTAAATTAGCAGGAGGCACCAATGAAGATTCTGTGCGTGGGCGGTGGCAGCGGTGGGCACATAACGCCGATCGTGGCGGTCATAAACAAATTGCTAGATAATCACCCACCACGTGATGGGGCTATGGCGCATCCGCATTTAAATAAAAGTTCCCTCTCCCTGGCGGAGAGAGCAGATGAGCCAAGCTTATCGGGTGAGGGGAAGTCACGTTATGATATCCGTGTCTGGTGTGACAAAAAATTTGCCCCACAGGCCAAAAAACTGTTGACTAATACAGGCGTGCGGGTTGATGTTATATCGGCTGGCAAACTGCGTCGTTATGCCAATTTAAAATGGTGGTATCGCTGGTTTAGTCCGTATCATATTATCCATACCCATATACCAAACCTAATTGATATGTTTAAAATTCTGGTCGGCTTCATTCAGTCACTGGGTAAAATGCTGGTTTGGCGGCCAGATGTTGTCTTTTGCAAGGGTGGTTATGTTAGCCTGCCAGTTGGTATTGTGGCACATCTATACCATATCCCATTGGTGATTCACGATAGCGATACTGTGCCAGGGTTGACTAATCGGGTATTGGCGAGATACGCCACAGCCATAGGTACTGGCGCTCCGATTGAAAACTACCCATCTTATCCTAAAAAGATAACAAAATTTATTGGTATACCAGTGCGAGATGACGTAAGGCACGTTTCGGCAACCAGGCAATTAACCTTGCGGGCTGATTTGGGACTAGATCAGAACCGTCCGCTAATTTTGGCCATGGGTGGCGGTCTAGGAGCTGTTGCCATTAATGATGCTATGACTGGTATTGCCACCAGGTTGGTAAAGGCTGGTTATCAGGTGGTGTTATTAACGGGGCGAGGCAGGACTGTTGATATTCCGACCAGTGCTAAAAAATATTTTCATGTTTATGATTTTTCAGACAAAATAGTCGAATACGAGCAGGTGGCTGATGTGGTAGTGACCAGGGCAGGGGCGACCACTATGGCTGAGCTGGCCGCTATTGGCGTGGCAACTATTATTGTGCCGTCGCCATATTTGGCTGGCGACCATCAGACCAAGAATGCTATGGTTTATGAAAAGGCCGGGGCGGCCGAGGTGATTAATGAGTTCGACATGAAGGACGACCCCAAAATCCTGTTCGATGCAATAGATAATCTATTATCGGATAAGACTAAGCGAGCCAAATTGGCAAAAAACCTGCATACCTTTGCTAAGCCAAACGCCCTAGACGGCATGGTGCAGATGATACTGGACGCTTGCAAAAAGGAGTAAAAACAAAAAGAAAAGGAAGTTTCCGCTTTAGGGACATCCTGCTCCGTGCCATCACTTCCTTCTAGTGCTATGATGTAGTATACCACGGTGTGCTATGGGGTGACGAGGGTAAGCGTATTGACAATAATTGTATTAGATGATAGAATATGGCAAGCTGCTTGGGAAAGGCCTAGGCAATTGTTCTTTGTGGAGGTGAGAGATCTTGTCGAACGGTTGGTTGATCCTTCTTTTGTTCGGCGTTGTCTGCATCGCGGTGTTCGGCTCGAACAAGAAGGCGATGTGGAGCTGGATCGTCCTGGTCGTCGGGATAATTCTGCTGTTTTACGCCTTGAGCATGGCTGTGTACGATCCGTTCGCTTGGTTGGTTGCGATCATTGCGCTTGCCGTAATGGCATATCGTGCCTATAGCAGGCGCAACAGGTCTAGCGGCAACTAACGGTTCGCACTAGTACCAACCATACGCCCCGTCAGCTTGTCTGTCGGGGCGGTTTTGTTACGGGCAACGCTGGATACGTATGATGCTGTCGCCAAGGTGGCAGCTGAAAATGGGCTGTCTAAGCCAGTTATTCTGGGTAGTGGGGCGATGTATATACATGCCATCAACAGTGGAAATTATTCAATGTCAGAGCTTAACAGAAGTTATGATGAGCGTCGTAATTTTGCAACTACATCACATGGTGTTGATATTGACTTTGGTTTTGATAGTGAGGCTGACACCGATAGGCTAGTGGCGATAGCTGGTAATGGT
>CALXTC010000009.1 GCA_944391325.1 uncultured Candidatus Saccharibacteria bacterium
ACGGGAGCAACACCGTTTAGGTCAAAGTTGATGGTGAGGGCGTTGGCGGGAAGAACGCCTAGGGTTAATGCTGTGACTAGACCAGTCACAGCAATAGTTGCTTTGATGAGGGGAGTGTGTTTCATGGAGTGTTTGTGTTTTGATTAGGTTATTAATACCGTAATGATATCACACTTCGAGAATTATAACCAAAACACTTTATCCCACTCAGGTATCGCTAACGTTATACATACGTTACAACTGCTTAGTTAAATGCCAACCACCGCAAAATGAACAATGATAAACCTTCAGACGCAGCCCCTGGTTGGCAAACAACAATTCCTGCTGGTCGGCTACCTCTCTAGCCTCACGTTCAGAATTATAGCGATTTTTACCGCAGGAACGTCGTGTTGGTGCTGGTATAAACGGCTTCGTCTTGTGCCTAGCCATTATTTAATGCCTCGTAGGTACTTGCCAATTTGAATTGCCGCCATCGCTCCGTCACCAGCCGCACTAACAATCTGCTTTACTGCACCAGATCGCACATCCCCCGCCGCCCATACGCCAGCCATAGTGGTCATCAAATTATCATCAACCTTGATTAGACCAGTTTCAGTCAGCTCGATTGACGTGGCCTGCAGAAAGCCCGTATTAGGTGTCGACCCAGCAAATACAAATATCCCATCGCAATCTATTCGACGTTCATTATTATCATCAGTTATTCGAACGCCAATAACCTGGTCGTTCGTGCCAATAATCTCGATCGGTCGCCACCCCTCCATGAGGGTTATTTTGCCGTCATTGATAGCCTGCTGCAACTGGTCTTTTAAAATTTGGTCAGCCTTAATCCAACTGCGCACCAGCATCGTAATATGCCTAGCAAATCTAGTTAGGAATAATGCCTCTTGGACAGCCGAGTTAGCCCCACCGACCGTCACTAATTCTTTATCACGATATAACGCCCCATCGCATGTTGCGCAATAATGCACACCACGACCATAATATTCTGCCTCGCCCGGAATGTTTAAGTGACGATAGCTCGACCCAGTTGCAATTAAAACTGCCCTGGCCACCATCTGGCCACTATCGGTCGTTACAACAATATCATCATCAGCCCTAGCTAAACCAGTTGCCTCAGCAAATTTAATTACAGCCCCAAACCGACGAGCCTGCGACTCGAAATCCTGGGCCAACGTCATTCCCTCGACCCCATCGGCAAAACCTGGATAATTATCTATGCGGTCAATAGTTGCCACCTGTCCGCCAATTAGTTGCTTTTCTAGCACTAACGTCTTTAAACCCTCCCGACCAGCATAAACAGCCGCCGTCAGGGCGCTAGGGCCAGCCCCAATAATCACCAAATCCCAGACATCGTTCATAATGACATTATACCAACCCTATTGACGCTTGGTCATAATCAACACAAGGTGTGGCGGTAAAGTAATCTGCATGCCAGCATTTACATACGGCAACTCTAATTCCGAAAAATCTGATGAGTAACCTTTCCACGATGAATTGAACTTCACCACCCAATCACCATATGGCAACGGCAACGTATAGTTCTTCCACTTGTAATTGCTAAAATTAATCAGCACAATTACGGGTTGGTCATTTTCATCGCCTCGCTGATACATCAGAACTCGGCAGTTTTCATCCTGCATTAGCACCCGAATATCGCCCGACATTAAACCGCCCGTGTCGCCATACTCATTTTTACGCAAGGCAATTAAATGACGATGAGCGTCGACAATACCGTGAAACTTATTGGCATTATCCCAGTCCAACGAGTTCCACTCATTAAAGTCTTCGCCCTGCAGAAATTCAGATCCTGCCAGCAACATTGGAATACCAGGAGTGGTTAGCGCAATAGCCGAACACAATATAGCAATACGCCTAGCACCAACACTATGCGTGTCTGGCACAGCCATAGCCACAATGCGTTCGTTGCCGTTTGCTGCCGTATCATGACTATCCGAAAAGACGATTCGCTGATGCCAATCGCCATTAAAACTCTGCCCCTGGACATTGATCAGGTTTTGTAAACCAACAGGCTCGTTACCAACTCTCAATGCACCACGGATAACGTGCGGCAAGCCCAAATCCCACTGGCTATCAAAACCAGCTCCACCATAAATTTGAGCGTTAGTAATTTGACTATTACCAGCACAATCCTCGGCAATCACTAAGGCATCGGGCTTAATTTTGTGTGCCCGATTATTAATATCCATCATTAAGCGCCAAGCATCAGGGATATCATGGGCAGGGTCATTATTGTGGCCAGCAGTATTACGCATATAAATCGTACTATCCAGTCGAAACCCATCAACATGATATTCATTTAGCCACATCGACACGTTGTCTAAAATAAAATCACGCACCTCAGGCCGACCATAGTCTGGCCTAGCACCCCACGGTGTATCGCCCCGATCGTCATTGTAAAAATATATGCCACCACGGTCATTCTCGTACCAACCATCAAATTGCCATAACGTCGCCTTGGGACCAAAGTGGTTATAGACGACATCCAGGATCACCGCCAGACCACGACGATGTGCCTCGCGGACAAATTTCTTTAATCCATAGCCACCGCCGTAACTATTTTCAACAGAATACAAGGCACTTGGTGCGTAGCCCCAACCATAACTAGTCGCCATCGAGGTTATTGGCATTAACTCAATAGTCGTCACCCCCAAATCACGCAGGTAATCTAGCTTACCAATGGCTGTATGGAAATTGCCCGACGTTGCTGGATCAGGACGAACAAAAGTCCCAATATGTATCTCGTATAGCACCTGTTTATCGAGTGGCACCATGTCCACCTTTTCTAGACCCTCCCAATCAAAGTGGCCATCCGAGATAATACCTGCTCCATCGTCGCTATCAGTTAGCGCCCTAGCCCGTGGATCATTTAGATACCTGACAACACCGTCATAACCCTTAATCTGATACTTGTAGCCATGTCCCGCCTCAACATCATCCACCTTGACTTCCCAGATGCCAGTTTCGTTATCTTTCGCCATGGCAATTGGTTGCCACTTGGAAAAATCACCAATAACCGACACTTCCTGAGCAAATGGTGCCCATACACGAAAGATGGCATAGCTTTCAAATAATTCCACCCCTAGCTTGCTCATGTTGTTTTCTATTTTACCATAAGCAATTTATTAGATGTCTTCGCACCACTCCGAGCCGTTACACCAATTATCACCCGAATCAATGTAGTGAGTATCATCGTGAACTAGAATGGTTTCCCGGGATCTATCCAGATAAAGTTGTCGACTACCCCTGCTGCCCTTAGTCAGTTTGATTATCGGATCACTCTTGTCAATTACAATGGTGCCAACCCTAGTGGTTCCACGATGTTCCATATACGTGCCATCACCCTCGCCACACTCTTCGCCAAATCCAACATCAATACGACGTACAGTAGACGAAACGACATGGGGCGGAAACTCGCCTCCAGTACATTCAGCATACGCCGGCTGACTTAGATAATATGTATACACATAGGCCGTTGGAGTTTCCTGGATTGTCGACAGCAATTGTTCGGTGTCATTCCCCCTGTTACCAACATTGGCATAATTAGAATAATGCATCAGGTAGTCCAGCATCTGCTTTAGCCAGTACCCACTTCGTATATTGCTGATTTCATACTCGCAATAGCGCTCTTCTTCGTTACAATTCTGCCCACCACCGGGAATTACTTGATCATGAATGACCTCGTCAACATTATCACCAGTTAGCGGCGCATAAGTCGCCTCGGCAATAGTCAATCTATCATCATCAGTTAGGCAACGTATATCTGGATCGTAGGCGGATTTTAACGATTCGTCACTGGCTATATTCTCCGCAGTGCAAACTTGATACATAGTCAAGCCACGTGGAGCCAGTTTCTCTAACTTGGCACGTCTAGATAAGTTTACACTAACAATTACCGCGGCAACTATCACCGCTGCCAAAACAACTGCCGCCACGCTCAGCTTTATGATGAAAGATTTTTGGTTGGCCAGTCCACCTTTAGTGGCGACAACATTCTTAGCTCCCTGATTATTTGTTAATCTGCCCATCGTCATAGCCCAGATAGTCTAAATTATGGTCAGCATCATGCACTAATGTCGCAACATAATTATCGTCAACATCTAGGTTTGTGCCTGCCTTATTTAGCTTTACTTCCATATCATCTTTATTAATCTTCAACTCGCCAACTATCGTAAGGCCACGCGATTCCCTATAGACGCCACCCTCGGGCTGATCGCATTGGCCACCAACCTCAACCTCGTATGATGGCTGAACAATGCAGTTCAGCCCCTTAGGGCAACTATAATAACAAGCCGCACTTATCGGCTGATTAACATAGAATGTATAGATATAATCAGAACCGTCATCTGTTATAGTCGACGCCAACTGAGTAGCTACCGGATACGAACTCATCACGCTACTATTAGTGCTCAAACTATGGTCCAGAAAGCGCTTTAAATCTCTGGCGTTGTTGACATCAATATGCCCACCACCATGTTCATCTTTGACTAATTTGCCATCAGCCTCGTCATTTGTCATTGGGTCATAGTTCGCCTCTCGAATAATTGCGATATCATCATCGTTTAGGCAACGAACGTTATCCGTTGCGCCACCTGTACCCTCGTTTACATTACCATCATCACAAACAGCATATTCCTTTAACTCGTAATAACTAACACGCCAATCATCCGCCGTTTTGCCACGTTCGGATTCTAGGTTTAGACGAACACAAACAACTATTGTTGTAATGATAAGCGTCGCCAACAATAATCCAAAGATTAATTTGAATGGCCAAGACAGGCCACAACGGCATGCAGTGTTTCTACTATCTGTTTTCTGCAATCGCTTCTTGTCTTTATCCTGTTGTTTGTTCTGTTTCATGCCCACTCCTAGCTTAGATATAAACGTATTATAGCAAACTTTCAGGTTAAATTGTTGACAATAATCCACTAGGGTCATATAATGATAATCGTCTTGGGGATTGGCCAAGCGGTAAGGCAACGGGTTCTGGTCCCGTGATCGGGGGTTCGAATCCCTCATCCCCAGCCAAGAAATATAGGTCTGATTTTTGCTTCAATTCTCCCTGTAAATCGTTGTTAAGTCCCTAGTCGATAATTGGGACTCATTTTTGACAGTTCTCTAATTTAGAAGTAAGTCGAGATACAGTATTGACTTGGATAGATAATAAATCTGCTTGCCACAAAAATGGGCAGACTTTGGAAATTTGATATCAGTGAAGTTGATGCCCGCTTAGGCAAAATCAGACGGTGCTGCTGATAAATAAATGAGGGAGATTACTATGCGTAATTTAAAAACATATTATTCTGCAAGTGTTAAGGAATTTTTAAATCATTCAGACAACTACATACTAGGTGTTATCCACTCAAATGACATTTCCGCCGAAACTACTATTCAGCAAAATAACACCTGGAGTCAGGAAATCCAAATTTTAAAAGAACAGCTCAAAAGTTTTGCCGAAGGACGTATATTGTTTGAATATACAATACCTAGAATGGGTAAAAGAGTTGATGCAGTATTACTATATAAAAATATTGTTTTTTTGTTTGAGTTTAAGTGTGGGGATGGCGAATATCGCAGTTCTACATACGACCAAGTATACGATTATGCTCTTGATTTACGTAATTTTCAAAAAGAAAGTCATAATAAATTACTTGTTCCAATTATGATTTCAACTGCTGCACCTAAGGTTGAAAATAATATTGTTGAAAATGAAAGAATCATTAAGCCTCTTCGTTGTAACGCTGCAAATATCGCAGAAACAATACGCAAAGTTGCCACGGAATTCTGCGAGCCGCAATTTGACTATTTAAAATGGGAAAACTCTGAATATCTGCCGACGCCAACCATTGTTGAAGCTGCGCAGGCTTTGTATAGGGGGCACAATGTTCACGATATTACAAGAAACGACGCAGGGGCTGAAAATTTAACGATTACCACAAATGAAATTAACAAGATAATCGAATACAGTAAGCAAAATCACAAAAAGTCAATTTGTTTTGTAACCGGTGTACCGGGTGCTGGAAAAACTTTAGTTGGTCTCAACATTGCGATCGAACGTTCAAATGCACAAAAAGGTGAGCACGCTGTTTTTCTCTCTGGCAATTATCCTCTTGTTACCGTCTTACAAGAAGCCCTAGCAAGAGATAAGATTGAGCAAGAAAAACTACGTGGTAATATATTGTCAAAAAAAGATGCTTTGCGTAACACATCTGCATTTATTCAAATTATACATAAGTACAGAGATTCATTTGTTGGCAACACTACTATTCCTCCAGAACGAGTTGCTATTTTCGATGAATCGCAGCGCGCTTGGACTCATGAAATGATCTCAAAATTTATGTCCACTAAAAAGGGGGTTCCTAATTTTGAATATAGCGAGCCGGAATTTTTAATTAGCACAATGGATCGCCATAAGGATTGGGCCGTCATTATTTGCCTTGTCGGCGGAGGGCAAGAAATTAATACAGGTGAAGCTGGCTTGCCTGAATGGTTTGATTCTTTACGACGTGCATTTCCTGAATGGGATGTATATGTCGCACCCGAGCTGAATGATAATGAGTATCTCCGTGGACGTAGTTGGTCTGATATGATTTCTAATCTACACACCCACCAACGCAACAACTTACATCTTTCTACATCGATACGTTCATTTAGGACTCCTGATTTGGCGGCCTTTGTCAAAGCAATATTAGATGTTAACATTACTGATTCAATAACTTTGTTCAATTCTATCAAGGATAAATATCCAATTGTTCTTACACGAGATTTAACTGCCGCAAAAAAATGGGTAAGAAATCACTGTCAAGGAACTACTCGATACGGATTACTCGCAAGTAGCGGCGGGTTACGATTAAAGCCAGAAGGCATTTTCGTAAAAAACGAAATATCTGTTGAAAATTGGTTTTTAAACGGCAAGGACGATGTCCGTTCAAGTTATGCTTTAGAGGATGTGGTAACAGAATTTGATATTCAAGGCCTTGAACTTGATTACTCTATAGTTGCGTGGGATGCTGATTTTCGTTTTAATGGACAAAATTGGACGTATAACAGTTTTGTTGGAAACAAATGGAATACAATTCGCTCTGATGAAAAACGTTTATACCTAAAAAACGCTTATCGTGTATTGTTAACACGAGCACGTCAAGGAATGGCTATTTTTATTCCTCGAGGTGACGACAAAGACGCCACAAGAAAATGTGAATATTATGATAAAACATATACATATTTAAAAAGCTTTGGTATTAGTGAAATTTAACTAGCCGCAGGCCTAGCTTTATTGTTACACTAAAACTAAGAACGTTCGGCAGGCATTTAAAACATACAGGCAAAACTAGCGTTGAATAAAAACGACGGCTCAATCATTAAAAGGGCGCCAGCAAGCCTGTTATATAATAGGCGTATGGAAATAGATCGTTACGTCTATCATATGACTAGGGTTGAAAACCTAGATAGCATCCTGCGACTAGGACTACTATCACATAATTTAAAAACCAAAAAGGGACTAAAAGATGTCGAGATAAGTAATCAAGACGTCTTAAAACATGACAAAATTATTTTTGGCAAGCACATTCACGACTATGTTCGCTTTTATCTCAACCCAAAGAACCCAATGTTGTTTTGGAATAAGTCAGAGCAGAAAAAGATCGCTATTATCAAGGTTGATATTATAGAATTAGCCAAGCAATATGGGCCAGACTGCCTCGTTATATCGGATGGTAACGCAGTCTCAAAGTCAACCAAATTTAAACTCATCAAAGACTTGAAGCCTGGTTTTCTCGACATAGAGTGCATATATAACAAAAAAGGTCATTGGAATAACTACAATGAACAAGACGACACAGGGAAGCGAAAACGAAACGCCGAGCTGCTGCTAGACCAAGCATTATTCCCTATCCAGAACGCCAGCGCGATAATCGTCATGACTGACGAATTAAAAGTACGGGTCGATGACATTGTCAGCAAGAACCGCACTCTCATAACTGTTGATGTTGATCCAAATAAGTACTTTCTATGATTACTGAACGAACCGGCAATATATTCAATACATCGTGTCAAACAATAGTCAACACTATCAACACAGTTGGCTTTATGGGTAAAGGTATTGCACTGGAAATGCAGTTGCGCTATCCAGAGATGTGCGACATCTACAAAATACTTTGCAAAGTCGAGGAGAGATGTTTTACTTCATCGCAATTGACGCCCGCGGGAACAAACCACGATGACTTTTCTAAGAAAGTTTATTTAAAGTTAAAGCAAAAATATGGCGACTTACCACGAATTGAGGTCGGCAAGCTTTGGCTATACACCAACACGCCCGACAAATGGATTCTTAACTTCCCTACCAAGATAAGATGGCAAGATCCGTCTAAAATAGAATATCTCGAAAAAGGCTTAATTAAATTCGTTGAAACATACCAACAAAAGGGCATCACTTCGATCGCCTTTCCAATATTAGGTGGCGCGCTAGGTGGCATACCAACCGAGCAATCAATCTTTGTCATGAAAAAATATCTAAAAAAGTGCAACGATATCAAAATCGAGATTTGGCATTATGACAAAACAGCAACCGATGATTTATACGCTAACTTCAAGAGCACCTTGCTAGAGATTAACCCAAACATATTATTAATGCAGATGCGTCAAGCAGGCTATCCGCGTATACCAGTAGCCAAGATTTACCGCGCCATAAACAACCCCAATATCTATACTATTTCACAAATGATGGCCGAACCAGGCATTGGTTACCAAACCACCAAAAAAGTTTTTGAATTTGTAAGAAGGTCAAGCAATAGAGATAGCCAAACCGAAGAAACAAATCGTCAAATGTCTTTCGACATATAAAAACGACAGCGACAAGTTCGTCTTTGATTGCTTAATAAGGATAGGGCTGTATATCAGTTCACCTACCTATGCAACATTATAGACAAACACACAACAGGTCTCTAAGATAACAAAATTACACATTCTTAAGAGCGTAAAGATACCAGAATTGCCACATCACACCAGACAGCAACAAATAAATTGGGCTCGCCGACTCTATAAAGTAATCGCCATATCCCCACAGCCAAGGCTCTCGGCAAATCTCTCATTGTGTGTCACTAACAGAATTGCTCCAGGGTATTTAGACAGAGCATTTTCAATGTTTTCTTGAGCCCTAATATCTAGATGATTAGTTATCTCGTCTAAAATCAATAAGTCGGATGGACATAGAATTATTTTTAAAATTGCCAATTTAGTTATTTGGCCACGAGATAACTGACCAACTGGTCTACGCATATCGGATGGAGAAAAATCCATAGTTGAGGCAGCCTTATAGACTTCCGCCAAATCACAAACACCTATCTGTTCAAGAAAGCAACGACTCATATCTAAATTAGGTTGATCTTGTGAAATATAGCCAATTTGTACATTGGGTGAGACTTTAACGATGCCCTGGGTTGCCTTTATTTCATCTAGTATTATGCGGCACAACGTACTTTTGCCACTACCATTACCCCCAGCAATACGCCACCTTTGCCCAGTCCAAATATCAAAGGTTATATTATTAAAAAACACTTTATCGCCGTAGGACATAGATAAATCGACCACTTGTACTAACCTGCGATTGCGTAGAAACGTAGCGGTGACATGGGCAACATACTGTTTGCGTTCATGAGGCTTTTCAATATTATCCAGCCGGCGTAATCGAGCGCCAATACTCTTGATTGCTCTGCCAGTCGCAGCCTGAACATGACCTCTTTTGCTTTGCCACGCCATACGATCCTCATCACGGTGTTTGTCGTAGTGGCGATGACTAACCGATCTCGTCTCGCTGCGCAATTGATTAACTCGTTTAGTTAGCCGCCTTCGCTCAGTCAATGCGTTATTGTAGGCCAACCACTTCTCATCATTAATCAACCGTTGACTATGCAGATAATCACTATAATTACCATTATAAATATTAGCCCGTCCGTCATGTATTTCAATTAGTTTGTTTGCAACCTGATCAATAAAGCTCCGATCATGACTCGCCATCAACACCAACCCGTTAAACATCATTAATTCATTAACTAACCATTGCTTAGCCTTTGAATCCAGATTGTTGGTCGGCTCATCTAGCAATAAAATATCTGGATGCTTATTTAAAGCGCAACGTAAACAAATTTGCGTACGCTCGCCACCTGATTTGTTTATTAGATTGTCATTAGTCTGATGCAGGTAGCCAATTCGACCATCAGCGATTATTGCGCCATCATCAGGTGCCAACTCACCCGCAATCAGGTCCAGAAGAGTCGTCTTGCCACTGCCGTTATCTCCTATAATAGCGACAATTTGTCGCCCCGATAGCGTTAGATTAACGTGATCTAATAATGTTTGTTCAGTGTAAGAAAATGATAAATTAGAAATCTTTAGCATAAACATCCTCCAAAAATTAGTTCTCAACAAGATAATTGGATGAATGTTTAGCAACTCATATTTACATTATAGCATACCTAGTTATAAAAACAGGGGCGTCGACTGGAATCGACGCCCCGCAAATCATTGGCGTATCGCTACTATTACTACGGCAACGCGGTGATGCGAATGCACTCACAATCAGCCTCGCCCAGCAACGGTGTGGCTACGTAGGCATGACCATCGTGCACTAAAACGCAACTACTCTGACCACTACTATAATCAGTGAGATACTTCTGCCAAAATCCGTCGGCCGTAATCTCAAACATCACAAATTGACGCTTTGCAGTATCTCCAACACCACGGCGTTCGTTGCACTCACCTTGAGCCCGAACCAGCAGTCTGCGATACCAGGTATTGGCATCATCTGGATGCATAATACGCAAATCCCAGCCCTTACGGCTAACGTCAAATGCGGCGTCTAATCCCAACCAACAGCCGAATGTCACAACGACAATCGCCACAATAACGACGCAAATTGGATCACCTGAAATCATAGTGTAATACACCAGCGGCACAAACAGCGATACAATCACGAAAGGATACCACAGGTATCCACAAATATCGTGGGTCATCTTACTGGCAGAATTCGCCGTAGCCCCAGGCGTTACGTTGTAAATAGGAGCGTCGTAGATCTTTCGCATCAACCACAACAGGACAAATGCCATAGCCAGCGACAATATTGCTCCATTGCTACTCCACCACACTAGAAACTCATCAGATGACGGTGCGATGCGGCCAGCACCATATACCAAGGCGATCATCGTCAGACACAGAATAACCTCGCCCGGAAAAAATGATAGTGACTGCCCATGGAACAACGACACAACCCTGCCCTCGAAGAACCAGGCAGCCAGGCACGTCATAACAAACGGCCCAGTAGCAATAAGCAACGACGCACCGAATGCTGGGTTGTCGATCATCCAGGTTAAGAGGTCGCTAACTACTCCCAATCCAGCAAAGTCCATCTCAACTCCTTTGGTTAGTGGCTCGGAACTTACGCTATCGCCAAGACTAGACGTCGCTCTCACAGCGTTTAGCTAGCTCATCATTAATCTTCCTTATAGCATACTCGGCCAACTCAATCTGAACGCCACTCCAGTCGCGACGAGCCTTCAGCTCCTCGGTGGTAGCCCCTTTGATGAAGCGGTCAATATCTTCCTTACCCTTCTGAAGATCGGCATTGCTAGGTTTACCTCTCATCGTTATCACTACCTTTCGTTTTAGTAACGATACAAGCCAAAATGTTCGCCCACAGCAAAAACTCACACTATAGGTAAAATAATTATAACACAATCAATTGTCCATAAATGTCAATCCAAAATCAGCGACGTCGCAATGCTTGACGAATAGAACTAGCCGTTTCGGCGATAGATGAGCGAATAAAAAGTTTTAGAGTATCAACTATAGCCTGTCGCACAGCCGGGTCGCCGTCGCGAATATTTTTAACAACCTCTGAAAAATGCGTAGCCAAATAGTGTTTTAAACCGGGCACAGTAGTTTGTCGAGTTTTAGCTATCGCCCGATAAAGCCCCTCTACGAACTCCCGACGCTGTTCCATGCTTAGATTCATTAACCATCGACGAATTGTCCGGATAGTTAACTTTGACGATAAGGAAATATCTTTGGCAAGCTTTAGGTTGCCTGCCTCATCAATTAACCACGTTAGGGGATCGTGTTGGAAAATCGACCGACCATCGCTTTGCACTATCAATCGGCGATACGAGTCACCATCTAGCAATAATCCGAAAAAAGCATTCTCGGGAATAACCTTAATAACTTTGCCAGCTACACCAACTTTTTCCAGAGCCGAGAATGTCCCCGGCAAGAACCCTGGGCCGTCATAATCATAGACATGTATTATTCGTTTTTTAGCCCAACGCGAGCACTTCATAGCCGCATAGACCGCCAGATTGCCACCTTTGCTGTGCCCCGTGACAACTAGTTTATTATCCGACAAACTAGCAACCTCCTCTAGATATTTAACAGCTAACCGCTGGGCTGGTAGGTGACGCTCAAACATCATATTAAAATCCTCCTTCCAGCCAGTCAGCGTGTCGTCCGTTCCCTGAAAGGTCACCACGTCAACACGGCCAATATCGGTGTTTACAGCATAGGTTATTGCGGTAAATTGCTGCTGCCTGGCTTCGTCGAGACTGTGACGATAATGGTGCATTAGAATGTTACCAAAGCGCCTGCTATCGGCTACAACCGATAATAGCTGTTCACCTCGCACCTTGTTCCACATTAGCCGACTAATGTCGCCAGCATTAACCAACTGACCCAATTCACTAATTGTACAGTTAAAGTTATCTATCTTTCCAAATGGCGTTAACTCTAGGTCAGCATAACACAGTGACGACAATACTAGACCATCCACTACGCCAAATGGCAATCGCCAAAAATCACTGTCAGCATATCTTTCTACATATTGGACAACATTATCGCCACGGCGTCGCATATTAATACGTATTATATAACGTCAGCGCTCTTACTTTAGTAATTAATATCGTAAATTACTTTTATTCACTAAACGGTTTAATTTCGACCACTTCGCCACCTAATTTGCGACGGAAGTAGTTGTCGTGGGAGATATAAATCATTGCCCCGTGATAGTTAGATAGAGCACGCTCCAGCTCCTCAATGCTGGGCAAATCCAAATGTGAGGTTGGCTCGTCTAGGATAATTAAATTCGGGTCGTCCGCCAACATATTAATTATCTGCAATCGCGCCTTTTGCCCACCAGACAAATCGTGGACTAATATATTACGATCACTATCAGTAAATAAATAATTACTCATTAACGCTCGCACTTTGGTATCACTAATATCTAGTTTCCTATCTAGATAGATTCGTTCAATTGCTTCGCCTAGTGGCATATTCAGATATTTATCACCTATCTCCTGTTCGTAAATACCCAACCTAACCGTAGTATCCAATCCCGTTTTACCCTCAATAATTTCCGGACCCGACTGGCCCAGCATAGCCCTAATTAGCGTCGATTTACCCACGCCGTTACGACCATGCAGTTCCAATCGATCACCGCTCCGTACCTGAAAGTTAACACCACAAAACAGTGGCTCGCCATCATAGCCGACCGCCAGGTTATCGGCATAGGCTAATACTCGTTCGCTACGACTTTTGGTTGACTTAGTATTGATTTTAATATTCTTTGCCTTGTATTTAGCATAGCGATCGGCATCCTTATAGCCAACGCTCTTTATTGACTCCTCATCAATCCAAAAGCTAGGTCGACCAATCTTTTCTAACTCTGCCAACTCTACTCGTGCCTTATTCTCTAATCGCTTAAATGATTGGATTGTCCCCGGATTACGCGCCCTCTCTTTTAATCGTTGGTAGTCCAGAATTTTTTGTTTTAGATTCTTCATCCGCGCCTCAGTCAGTTCGTAATCCTTCATTGAGGCGGCGGTACTATGCAGGTTTTGCCGAATATAGTCGTCATAACTACCGCAATATTCCACCGCGCCACCATCCTTGATTTCAATGATTCGACCAACATTTTGCAACACGTCGCGGTCATGCGTAATGACCACAATGGCTTCCCCAGTCTTTTTCATCCAATCGATGAACTGGTTCTTGGCCACATAGTCCATATAGTTAGTTGGCTCATCAATTAGGGCTAACTGGGCGTTGCTATGCATGATTTTCACCACCTCAGACAGGCGCTTCTGACCACCCGATAGGCTAGCAAATGGACTGTCGGCATACTTTTCTAGCTGAAACTTTTTTAATTCTTCCTTAACCTGACCTTCAACGTTGTAGTATCCCCGATCGCCAAATTCGGTTAGCGCCTCACTGTAAACATTCAACTGGTGCTTGGTTGGATTTTCAAGCAGTGGAAATTCACGCAATATTTTAGCCAATTTAGCATAATTTGGCAGGCCGGATAGGATATATTCCACGACAGTTTTATCGCCGGCGTCGTGATACTCTTGCGATGTTCCAACAACCGTTGCTCCACGTCGAACAATGATACGACCAGCAAAGTCTTTGTCCCGCCCCTCGATAATGCCAAACAGGGTCGATTTACCAATGCCGTTACGACCAATAATCCCCACTTTTCCATGATCGTCAACATCAAATTTCAAGTGGGTAAATAATTCCTTAGTTCCGAATGATTTCTCGCTAATCTCAACCTGTAGCAACATCAGTAGTATTTTATCAGAAAAGACGCAGGGGTCGCACCGCCGAAACGATACGACCCCAGTTGAAGGTGCGGGATGTGGTTAGAACAGTGGCAGACCCGTCGCCCAGTACAGGGCAACCACGATGGCGACCACGATCACAACGCCGACGAAACGGCACAGCAGGCCACCATCCCAGAACTCGTCATCCTCATCCCGAGTCAGCGCCGGATGAATCTTGGCGTAATCGATGGGGTGAAAACGACCAGCAATGCCGATGACGAGCAGCGCCACCAAACCGCCAGCGATCACAATCGTCGCCGACCAGTCCGCGACACTCAGCGTCAGTAAGCTGTGAATCGAATAAGCAATCCACGTCACGCCCGACAGCCCCCAGAGAACGCCCTGCACCATAAAGTCATGGTAGCGTTTGGTCGGCGTAGCGTCGGACGAGCCTTTACTGACATCATAATTGTGACTGTCAATACGACGAGACGCCCACATCAGCAGCGCCGACGTAGCAAAAGCCACCAACAGCCAGCCGTCAGCTACCACCAGTCCAGCACGGTTCAAGCCGTAGATTCCAGCACCAGTCATGATCGCCAGGAACAGGTTGCTAAACCGATAGCCCAACGACGAGCCTTTGCCAGTGAAACGCTCCCTGGGATCGTCACAGTCCTCATACGCCGTGGCCAAGCCGCTCATCGCTGTTCTCGTCAAAATCGCATAGTCGACGATGACGGCTACGACAATCGGAAGGGCAATTCCAAGCACCGAGCCGCCAACTATCTCCAACACAACCTGCAACAAATTCAAAATCCCCAGGTAAAGCGTTGCGGACATCAGCGACGCACAGAGTGTGCTGGGCTGATAGCATGGGTTAATGCTCCGAATCCGGTTGTAAATGAGCAGAATTACGATGATGACAATCATTACCGTCAGAATCATGTAAATCACATCCTTTATCGAAAGGTTCTTCCAGTCTCACTGAACACCGTTATTCTACCATTTTTGGACTATTTTGTCAATTTAGAATATACTAATTTTAATACCAATCACACTTCGGTCACTGTGCGGTTTCATAGAATAAATCCTTTAATGGTCCGAGCGGACGAACAGGCGCCCAGACACTTGGATAAAAGCAAGTCAACTGTTCCTTAAACTAAAGGAATTATTTTATGAACCCTATTATTGAAATCAACCGATCCGTCAACGTTCTCGCCTCGTTCAAATTAGTTAACAATCAGGTCAAGGTCATGCCCATCTGTATGCATTATCGTGGGCGAGACATTCGCTTTAGCACATTAGGTTTATGTCATCCAGTGCGACACGGTAGCCGATTGCACTATATTTTCGACGTCAGCGACGGAGTCAATGATTATTCACTAGATTTTAATACCACCACGTTAACTTGGACATTATCAACTATCATTGACGGGAGTAGCCTATGACTAATTGGAACATCAACCCTGCCCTACCCCAAATTATGTGGGTTGATCTAAATAGCGCCTTCGCCACAGCCGAGCAACAGGCTCACCCCAGCCTACGGCATCGCCCCGTCGGCATTACTAATCGTATTAGCCGCGAGTGTTGTATTATTACGGCCAGCTACGAAGCCAAGGCGATGGGCGTTAAAACCGGTAGCCGACGTAGCGAGGCAATGCGACTATGTCCCGAGCTAATCCTTTTGGAGTCAGACCCACCTAAATATACCGCCATCTATGACAAGCTATTTACCATTATGCGTAGTTATTCCGATAACTGTGGCATGAAGTCGATTGACGAGGGATATATAAACCTGCAGAACACTCAGTACAACTCCGTCGACAAGTTAGTCAATCTTGGTTATGAAATAAAGCAACGTGTCAAACAAGAAATTGGCGACTACATGACTATCAACGTGGGCATGGGCAGTAATCGTTTTTTGGCTAAATTAGCCGCTGGATTACACAAGCCAGATGGCATGGATGTGATAACTGACCGAAATCTAACTGACATTTATGGCCAACTAAACCTAGAAGATTTGACTGGCATTGCTAAACATTACGCAATGCGGCTACGCCAAAATGGCATTAATACACCAATGCAATTTCTGTCCGCCTCTGAGTCGTTTCTACGCAAATCGGTTTTTCACAGCATCAACGGCACCTATTGGTACCAACGGCTACGTGGGTACGAAGTCGACGACTATCACACCAATCTTAGTGTCATAGGCCGACAATGGGTTGTCGATCAAAACGGTGATGACGACAACTACTTGTCGTCGTGCCTACACTATTTAGTCGAAAATGTCGGCCTAAAAATGCGCTTCCGTCAGGTTGCAGCCCGAGGCGTTTGCGTCTGGGCTCATTTACAAAACGGCGACCGATTTCACAAAAAGCAATTAGTTCAGACACCATTCACCTCCAATCGCGCCATCTGGCAATTAGCCGAGCCGCTACTAAACAAACGCCCAGCCGGACGGGTCACCTGCCTGGGAATTTATGTTTATAACTTTGTCAGTCCGAATAGCGATCAGTTAGCCTTAGTCAACACACTTAGTCGCGACAATCGGCTGACCAACGCCATTGACAAAATTAACAGCATGTACGGAGCCACTACCATTCATTCAGCCCACTCTACCGACGGAGCTAATAGAATCAAGCAAAAGGTTCCTTTTGGCAGCACCAGCTATCTAGGGCTTCTTATTGACTAACACCTGCAAAAGCTTTACCATTTTGTAGTATAGAACATATGGCTTGATTAACTTGGGAGGAACAAATGATTGCCAACATTCGCCAAATCGCCAAACAACTCTGGTCTACAGCCGTTATAGGTGGTGCTATTAGCATCATCTTCGGTTTAATAGCTATGCTGTGGCCACACTTCACTCTGTCCTTTTTCATATATCTATTTAGCATTTTTGTCCTATTGCTGTCCGTGGTTGTTTTGGGACAAGCTTTTGTTAATATTCGCATCGATCGACTATGGTGGCTGTCGATGTTGTTTGCCATATGTGGCATTAGTATCGGAGTATTCATCCTGGTTAACCCAGGTGTCGCCCAGGCCTTTCTAGCCGTTTTAATGGCTGTGTACATCTTTAGCCAATCAGTATTAGATCTAGCGATTGCTTCCTATTCCGACGACAAGCAGACTAAAACACCCGTTGTCATAATGGGTATCCTAGGCATTATCTTTGGCTTCATGGTTTTGCTATACCCAAAGCTTGCCACTGAGGCTTTGGTCTGGGTTATCGGTCTGTATGTTGTCGCCCACGGCGTCATTATTGAATACTATGCCATCAAGGTTCGCCGACAGGCTAAGGCATTAGGTGACGCCATCGAACAAATAGCCGACACTGATAACGACAACACATCTGGCAAGAAGACAACCAAAAAGACCAAAACTCGCAAATCGTCTAAGAAATCTACTAAATAATTCCACTACATTAGACAGTTAATTAAAGTGCAATGCTTTTGCCCGTTTATCACAAATAATCTATAATAAGCATATGCATAATGTAATGAGGTCTGGTAGTGTTCGCTTGTGGCAGCGACGGCTAATTTTATCCATATTTGTCACCATTCCAGTTATATATTTCGCCCTAGTCAGCCTATTCGGCGAACAGATAATTTTTGCCAAAGAGTTAACGCCTTGGTCGATCTTGATTTTATTCGTAGCAGCCACGATCGCTATGATTTACCTAGGTGGCAGTTTCTTTCGTAGTACCCTGCGCGGTCTACGTGAACGCATGTTTAATGTCGATAGTCTAGTGACAATCGGCACAACAACTGCCTACGTCTATAGTTGGATTTCCTACATCGTCTACATTATTCAAAATCACACGGTTTTGATGACCGATCAGTTCATCGCTCCAAGGCTTTATTTTGAAACCGTCATCCTATTGTTTGCATTCGTCACATTAGGTAAATGGATTGAAAATCGAGCCGCCGATCGAACCGAACAATCCGTTCGTCAGCTGGTAAAACTACGACCACGACGAGCGCATTTAATTAATGGTGGCAACATCGTCGACATTCCAGCCGACGAAATCCAACTTGGTGATCGGTTAATGGTTCGACCAGAGGAAGTAATTCCAATTGACGGACGAGTTGTTGGTGGCGAATCAGCCGTTAATGAGTCAATGATTACCGGCGAGAGCTCGACGATTGACAAGCATATCGGTAGTCGCGTCATCGCTGGAACTGTCAACGGTCATGGACAGCTAGAGATCGTTGCCGAACGAACCAAGTCTAATACGATGTTAAGCCAAATCATTCGGCTAATTAATGGGGCTAAAAGCAGTCGAACACCTATTGAGGGCATCGCCGATCGCATCTCTAGCGTTTTTGTGCCATTTGTAATTGTTATCGCCTTAATCACCTTTGCTATTTGGTATTTTTACGTGGGCATCAACGCCTCATCCGCCATGGTGATGTTTATCTCAGTTATCATGGTGGCTTGTCCGTATGCCTTTGGTTTGGCTGCCCCGACAGCCATGACCGTTGGTATTGGCCTAGGCTCGCGCAACGGCATCCTAGTTCGCGATAGCGGTGCCATGCAACGACTTAGTGGCATTGACACAGTCGTATTCGATAAGACTGGCACTCTAACCGATGGTAAGTTATCAGTCACTGACGTAATTGCCATCGATGGCAATGCCAAACAGGTTATGACCATAGCCTCTAGCATCGAGCGACTCAGTGAACATTCCCTGGCCAAGGCCATTATCAAGAGGGCTAATAGCCAACATCTAGAGACACTGCCAGTCAAACACTTTACGGCAATTCCTGGCCGAGGCGTTTCGGGCATAATTAATTCGACAACATACTTTTTGGGCAACGAGGCGCTAGTTCGTGAATATATTCACCATGATTTACCCGATGTTTCAAAATTAGCCAAGGCCAGTAAAACTATCAATTATCTGTTTACCACCCACAAGGTTCTTGGCGTTATTGCGGTCGCCGATAAGCCCAAGGTTAATGCTGCTAAGACTATTCGCGAATTACACAAAATGAAGATCAATACTTACCTGCTGTCTGGCGATAACGAGGCTGTAACTCGCAATATTGCCCGTCGACTAGGGATTAAGCATATCATTGCCGACGTCATGCCCGATGACAAGGCTAATGAAATTATTAGTCTGCGTAAAAAAGGCTACACAGTTGCCATGGTTGGCGATGGCATTAACGATGCCCCAGCCATAGCCAGTGCTAATGTCGGCATTGCTATCGGTACGGGGACTGATGCCGCCATTGAGACCGGCGACATTGTCCTAGTTAATGGCGATCCCCTATCTATCTGCAATGCAATTCGCCTGGCCAAGGCAACCGTCAGCAAGGTTCATCAGAATCTGTTTTTTGCCGTTTTCTACAATATCGTTAGTCTGCCGGTTGCCGCTGGGGCTTTGGGTGCCCTAGGAATCGTCTTTCGACCAGAATTAGCCGCCCTGATAATGGCTCTGTCGTCGACAGCTATTATTGTTAATTCGCTCACGCTGAAAATTATTGATATCACTAAGCAACGCGAGGTCATTCGTCTAATCGCCCCGTTAGTGCTATTTCTATTATTTACCGTTATTTATATTGAGTTCGTGTATGGCAGCAGCCTACACGCCTGGATATACAAAATATAGCGATATAGAGAGCTAAGATAAAGTTAACCACCTCAATACAAGGGCTAGAACGTGTTAAACCCGAGCCACAATCACCTCGAAAGGCTGTAGTTCATTATCTGTTAAGTCTACCCGCCCCTCGTAACTACTGATTAGCAGGTTGCCTACTAGTGGCACATGGGGGCGCACGGTTTTGTTAGATATATTTGCCACAACCATTATGCCCTCCTCGCCATAGGCACGCAAAAAACCAAATACATGACGACGATCCTCGATTACTTGCGTTTCACCATCCTGCAGTATTAGACTGCTCTTTCGCAGAGCGACTACTCGACGATAGTAATTTAAAATTGACGTTTCGTCAGAGTCCTGTGAGGCCACGGATATTGCATAGATATCCGAATCGACGTCATAGCCCCATGGAAGCGGTGCGTAATCTAGCATTCCTAACTCTTGGCCCTGACAAAGGTATGGCGTCCCCGGCAATGTCATCTGCAGTGTAGCAAACATTTTGGCAATTTCCATATGATTTCGTAGACTACCGTAACCCGATGTTAAACGAGGCTGCCCCATATAGTCAAAAATGATTGGCCCATCATTATTTTTGTAACAATAATAGATGAGTAGTTCACGTAGTCCATGCGAGGATGCGCCTGCCCCAGCTAAGTATTTACCAATCTGGTCAATAGCCTGGAAATCAGGGCGAAGAGTCAAATTACGTTGACTAGCAGCCTTTAATAACTGACAAACGTAATTCTCTCCATGACATCCATCATCATCGTCAGATGGCTTTTTCTGACGATCAAATGGAAAGTTGGCTATACCCGAAAAGCCAATTTCATCTACGCCAAGATCAGCGATGTAGTCCAGGTGGTCAATCAGGCCATGTAAATCACCAATGCCATCACTGTCAGAGTCGGCAAACAACGAAACATCCAAATAGTAGGATATAATATGACGCTTTTCAGTCGTTTTTGTTTGCCCATCCATAGCACAATTATATCATAAGCATGTTGTTGTAAAATATGTCTATTTGGGTTGCAAAAACTTAATCGTTTATGCTAATATAAGTGCAAGCAAAGATTCAAACAAAAACATTACAAAAAATAGTAATCGTTATTTGCGAATTTTTGCTTTTGTCTCCACCACACACCTCTTTTATAGGCCGGCCTCTGCCGGCCTTTCTTGATAAAGCAAACACTATTTAGTTTTATGTTCTTGGCGCCACTTGGCAATTAAGGCATGATTGCCAGATAACAAAACCTCTGGCACACGTTGTCCACGAAAAACTTCTGGGCGCGTGTATTGAGGGTACTCGATATCGTCACCATCCGAGTAACTCTCAATCTCGGTTGCTTCTTCACCACCACCCAAAACGCCTGGCAATAACCGAACGACCGAATCAATAATTGACATTGCCGGCAATTCACCGCCGGTTAATACATAGCGGCCAATTGATATTTTCTGGTCAACTAAGGCCTCTACCCTAGCATCAAAGCCCTCGTATCGTCCACAAACAATAATATAGTTATCTTGGCTATTGGCGAACTCCGTAGCCATAGATTGGTTCCAAATAGTTTCCGATGGCGACATTAGCAGAACCTTAGCACCTGGTAGAATCTGCTTAGCCCTCTCGATGGCCATAGTTAATGGTTCAATCATCAGCAGCATACCCGCCCCACCACCAAACGGCTTATCGTCAACCTGACGACGAGGCCCTAGACCAAAATCGCGCAAATTCAGTAGTTGGAAGTCTACAACTCCATCCTTCTGCGCCTTCCACATCATCGACGCATTTAATACGCCAGTAAACATTTCTGGAAACAATGTTATAACTAGGAATTTTTTCATTGGTAAAATTATACACCACTAATTAAGGTTGGGTCATTTAATTAATTATTAACCACTGAAAAACCACCCACAAAGGGGTGGCTTTACAGCACAAATAAATCTCGCATTTTATTATATTTAGTTCGCGCACACTTTCGAACTGGCAATATTATATATCAAGATCGTCCAATTCGGCAAGGTCTTCACGTAACTTTTCGGCTCGACTCAGCGTGTTTTCCACACTATCACCGTCGCGATTTTCCACAGTGTCGACAATTTCGTCATTATCTGTCATTGCATTATCGTCGGCTGCTTCATTTTTATCGGTGTCAACAATCTTTAGATTGTATCTCGAGCCATTTTTAACACCCAAGGCTCGCAATAATGTGCGCAAACTTTGAGCCGTAGCACCGTGACGACCAATCACCCGCCCTAGATCCTCGGGGGCAACAGTCAATTCCAATAGAACACCCCGACTATCCTCTGTCCTAGTGATACTGACCTGATCCGGATTGTCCACCAGCTCCTTCACGACATATTCAACAAATTGCTGCTCGATCATCTCCTTGCCTCCTAATTTTATTGCCTATAATTTTAGCAAAAATACAACCCCTGCGCAATTTTACAGGGGTGGTTGCAGAAACGTTATTTAATGTAGCTACGGCTAGGCCTCAGCTGGAGCCTCAACCTCTTTGGTTTCCTCGGTCTCTTCGGCTGGCTCTTCCTTTGGCTGGTTCTTGCGCAACTTTTCTGGATTACGAATTGCGCGCTTACGCTCAGTGTTGCCAGTCTTGACCCATTTAGGTAGCTCGATGCCCTCGCCAGCTAGAATCTTAGCCACACGTTCGGTCGGTTGAGCACCGTTAGTCAAATACTTAGTGGCGGACTCTTTGTCTAGCTGAACTTCCTTAGTGTGAGGATTATATGATCCAACATAGGCAACAACCTTGCCACTAGATGGATGTTGTCGAACATCCTGAACAACTACACGATAGGTAGCATAGTGGGTCTTACCCATACGTTGTAAACGAATTGTAAGCATTAGTCTCCTTATATCTTAAGATTTATTCTATGACGGATTGAGCATATTCTACTAGAAATACCAGATAAAATCAAGCTGTGACGGCTAGCTATTGCCCAACATTTGTTTGTATTTTTCAATCGCCTCACGCGCCGCAGCCTGTTGAGCGTGCTGCTTACTGCCACCCACACCTTGCCCCATTTTGCGACCAGCCACATAGACAGCCACGATAAAGGTTTTGTCATGGTCAGGACCGCTCTCGTCAATCAGACGATAATCCGGGGTTTCATTGTCTTCACGTTGCGATATTTCCTGTAGATACGACTTGGCGTCACGCCAACTGCCGGCCTCTAGAATGTCGTCGATATTAACCAGGATATGTTTAGTGATAAACTGTTGAGCTACTGCATAGCCTTTATCCAGATAGATAGCACCAATTAGCGCCTCAAAGCAGTTCGCCACAATATGCAATTTGGCCTGCTCAGATCCACTGCGTTCACCCTTGGACATTCGAACCAGCGGAGCATAACCTAACGCCTCACCAGCATCGCGAATCGACTCGGTTCGCACTAACGCCGCTCGCCATGATGTCATTATTCCCTCTGGGGCATCAAAATTACGGAACAAAAAATCAGTTGTCGCCAATTCTAGAACTGCGTCGCCTAAAAATTCCAATCGTTCATTATGCGCCTTGGCTGTACGTCGATGCTCGTTAACATAGCTGCGGTGCGTCAATGCAGTCACTAGTAACGACGGGTTATCAAAGGTAAAGCCTAATTGCTCATTAGCCCACTCCTGGTACGGAGTAAAATCGACGCCTTCAACCAGTGGTACTAACGGGGCATCTTGTTGATGTCGGCAATTATCTAAATTATGACGATTATTTTGTTTGCGCTTTTTATTCTCGGTCACGACTTTCTATCTCTCCTCTCTGTTCTAATCGGCGTCGCCCTAGTTTTATTAATTTAGCAATGTCCTTGTAGGCAATAATATCAACAGCCTGATCATAGCTAAACCATTTAATGCCGTTCATCCAATCTTCCTTTTGAATATCGTCTGTGTCGCCAAGGGCCTTGAATAAGTATATTTGAGTACTCATTAGCACTAAAATATTCTCGCGTCGATAACGAAAATGAATCTTACCTAACCAGCAGATTGGCTCCAGCTGATGTACGCCAGCCTCCTCACCAATCTCCCGAATAGCTGTCTCTTGGGCTGTTTCACCCTCTTCGATATGGCCCTTGGGAATAGTCCATCGGTCAAAATGATCGGCCACTAACAGGATTTCTAATTCACCTTGGTTATTGATGCGATATATCACACCGCCAGCAGTTGCCTCGCGAGATATCTCGGATATTGTCGAACGGCCAGCAGATTTCGTTAAGACCCGTTGTAGGTGTCCCCTGACCAACGGCTTGGACGCCACACTGGTATTGGCTAGCGATTTACTAGCCTCGCGCCTTTTGTCGGCCTTAGTAGTCTTTCGCTTGATCCAGTCCTCGCGTCGCCGTCGATTAGACGTCTGACCACGGCCCCGATGCGTCCGGGGTGTCCTACTGGGCTGGTGCGACTGGTTCTTGGTCTGCGCCTTGTTCTGGCGTTGTCGCTGGCGAATCTTGCTTTGATTGCTTGCTTTGCTCATCGCTCCCCTCATTCATCTGGCGCCAAATCGTGCCTAGGACGCCATTAATAAAGCGAGAGGAATTCTCTGAACCAAACGACTTAGCTAATTCAACAGCCTCGTTAATCGCAACTTTGGGCGGCACAGCCCCTGCGAACTCTGTTAATTCAAACAGAGCCATTCGCAAAATATCACGATCAATAATGGAAATCTGGTTCAATGGCCAGTCCGGCGCGACCGGAGCGATTACTGCATCTAACTGACGACCAGCCCGATTAACACCGATGGCCAACTTTTGAACAAAGTCCTTGTCGTCAATTTTATTTTCATAACGCTCTAAGTTGCGATCTAGGATCTCATCAAGATCAATAGTGTCGTCGCCTAGGCGCTCACGAAAATCATATTCGTATAACGATTGCAGTGCGATAATCCTACCTAAATGCCGATTACTTGCCATTTTCCCCCGCCTCAAATGTTAAAATACTAAACTATTTCTGCAATGCAGCCTTGCCAGTGTCGTTTTTAGTCGTCACAACCTTAACTGGTGATTTGGCATTAACCTTGCGAGCTAATTTCAGAATCAAATGGCTACGACGATTGCCAGTTCGACGTGGACTGGTCTGTTTCTTTGGTTTACCCATTTATATTCTCCTTACTTCTTACACAGATTGGCTATATTCTACCAGTAGTAAGTAATTATTTCAAGTTGTCAAAACTTACACCATATGTTTTTAGCATTGACTTTTCATTACGTTTATGCTAACATTAGTAGCGTTATGGAAAGAAAACCAAGATATATGGAACCAGTCAAATTAGTCAAAAGGGAAGATAGCCTGGCCTACGCCCGTCGCCACGATGGCAATGGTGATGGCATTTTGCAAAGTACCGAGCAGCCAAATCAATGGCAGACTGCAAATCGTGGTCAGTGGGGTAATGATGACGATAGTTATCATATACCCAATGATGTCGATGCGTTTAAAAATGACTTTGATAGGGAGCGAGACGAGGAAAAGAAACGCCGTAGCAAAATTGCGGTCGCTGTCGGCATCTTTGCCACTTTTGCCCTTGGCGCAACTCTGGCCGTTAGTGGTCATGTGGCCGACAGTGAATCTGCCCCGCCGGTTGGCAAGACAGAGATTGCGCAGCAGAATGATACATACTGGGGCTATGGTGGCGAGATTCAGACGGAACAAGAGAATGCCCCTAAGGATCGCCGGGAGATAGTCTATGATATCGAGCAGTTGAACCCTGATTTAGATCAGCCCCTACAGATCGGTGATGAAGTTAAGTTACCAGATTATGACCAGTAACGATTAGCCCTTGATTGCCAACTATTCCTATTCATAATAAATTAGCCCCGAGGTCTGGGGCTAATTTAATTTATTGTCGATGATCAGTGGCTACTTTACAACAATATTTAGAATTTTACCCGGCACATAGATCTTCTTAACAATCTGCTTGCCATCGGTAAAGCGAGCCACATTTGGCTGGTCTAGGGCAAGTTGTTCAACATCATTTTGCTCAGCATCTTTAGCTACCTCGATATCGCCACGCAACTTACCATTAACCTGGATAGCAATTTTAATAGTATCCGTTGTTAAATATTTTTCATCATATTTTGGCCACTCGATATTGTCCAATCGACTGTCTTCGCCATTCATTTCGGCGTACATTTCATTGGCGATATGTGGGGCAAATGGCGCTAATAACTGGCACAGATCGCCCAACGCCTGACGCCACATTTTATCGTCAAAACCATGCTCCTTTAACTTAGATAGGCCATTTAAATACTCCATCAAGGCGGACACAGCCGTATTAAATTGCGCGTTATACAGGTCATTAGTCACCTTTTTAATGGCGATATGTTGCACCTTTAACAACTCTAGTTGTGTGTCACTATCCAGTTTAGCCCGTCGTTGGTCATCTAGGAATTCTTGGACCAAGTTCCAGCACCGATTTAGGAACCGATAAACACCCGCTATGCCACCGGTACTCCAGGCCGCATCAAGTTCATATGGACCAATAAACATCTCGTAGGTACGCAATGTGTCAGCCCCATAACCACTATCAATAACATCTAGTGGGTCAATGACATTACCCTTGCTTTTGCTCATTTTATGACCATCAGGAGCATTAATATAGCCGTTATATAACAATCTTTTAACTGGCTCAGTAAAGTTCAGATAGCCATGCTCAGCGAAGAATTTAGCCCAAAAGCGCACGTACAGCAAATGAGCCACAGCGTGATCGCCACCCACATAAAAATCCAGTGGTGCCCAGTAATTAACCTTGGCTGGATCCCAAGCCTGCTTGTCGTCGTGAGCATCAGTATAGCGCCACAGATACCACGACGAACAGGCGTAACCATCCATCGTATCTGTTTCGCGCTTAGCTGGTCGACCACATTGTGGACAGGTGGTGTTAACCCATGATTCAACCTTAGCCAGTGGCGATTGTCCATCACCTGATGGTAGGTAATCGTCAATGTCTGGCAACATAACTGGTAAATCCTCCTCGGGGACAGCCACATTGCCGCAGTGAGGACAATGGATGATGGGAATTGGTGCGCCCCAATAGCGTTGACGCGAGATTAACCAGTCGCGCATCTTGTAGGTCACCTTGCTATGCCCGATGCCCTGCTCCTCCAACCAGGCCACAATTTGCTCACGCGCATCGCTAGTGGGGGTGCCATCAAAATCACCGCTGTTGATCAACTTACCCTCACCCGAATAGAAGTCAATTACATCGTCATCGTTCACATCGTCGGTTGGGTCAATTACCTTGATAATAGGTAGATCATACTTCTTGGCAAAGTCATAGTCGCGCTGATCATGGGCTGGCACCGCCATAATCGCTCCCTCACCATAACCAGCTAAAACGTAGTCGGCCACCCAGATCGGCATTCTAGCACCAGTGGCTGGATTAATTACGAAACTACCCGTAAATACACCAGTTTTTTCATGATCACCCTGACGCTCAATTTCAGATTTTTTAATGGCCGTTCGACAATATTCCTGAACCGATTGTCGTTGTTCATCAGTAGTCAATTCGTTAACCAATCGATGTTCAGGTGCTAGCACTAGGAAAGTCGCCCCAAACAAAGTATCTGGCCGAGTTGTAAAGACCTTAATTATCTGGCCATCGCCATCGACCTTAAACTCAATTTCAGCCCCTTGACTGCGACCAATCCAGTTACGTTGCATAGTCTTGATTTTAGTTGGCCAATCAATATCATCTAACCCCTCTAACAATTGGTCGGCGTAGTCAGTGATTTTAAAGAACCACTGTTTCATCTTTTTCTTTTCAACTTCACTGCCACAGCGCCAGCACTTGCCACCCTCAACCTGCTCGTTAGCCAGAACCGTTTTATCAACTGGACACCACCACTGATAGCTTTCCTTTTGATAGGCCAACCCAGTCTTAAACAATTGCTCGAAACACCACTGTGTCCAGTGGTAGTATTCTGGATCAGACGTATTAATTTCTCGGCTCCAGTCAACAGCCATGCCCAGTCGTTGGTATTGCGTTTTAAAATTGGCTATATTCTGAGCAGTAGTCTTTTTTGGTGACTCGCCAGTCTTTATAGCATAGTTCTCGGCTGGTAAACCAAAGGTATCCCAGCCAATTGGTCGCAGAACATTATACCCCTGCTGACGATAAAAACGTGCCACTACGTCAACAATCGTAAAGTTGCGAACATGACCAACGTGAAGCCCTGCCCCAGATGGATAGGGGAACATCTCGGCAACATACAGCTTGGGGCGACTATTATCGCCATCGACAGCAGCATAAGTTTGTTCATTACGCCAAATCTCCTGCCACTTGTTTTCAATTGTTAGTGGTTCGTATCGTTTCATGTTATCTAGTATAACACCTGATAACAACCCGTTTTATTCGTTTTCTAAATCGTCGCTATTCTGATTATGCAGTTCAGCATACCAGTCCTGTTTACGACTAAGCCAAAAGTCATTTTGCCTAACTAGACGGTCCTTGTCGTTCATATCTCTTAATAGCACCTTAGTGGCCTCCTCGGCATACACTTTGTCTTGCGAGCCCTTTATCAAAACTGCCGCCCCATCCTTTAACACCTGGTTAGCAAATGTTCCGGCCGCTATTGGATCGCTAAAAGTTCGAACTTGGCAACCCATCTTTTGAGCCATAGGTGCCAGGAACTGATTAGCTGGGTCGCCAATAGTTAGCACCCAATCCAGCAGCATTGGGTCACAATACTGCCCTACCTGTTGATGGGCAGCGGCACTATAACTACCCAACTCATTCATCGTCCCTAAAATGGCAATCCGTTGCGGAGCCTCAATTTGATATAAAGTTTGCAGAGCAGCAATTGCCGCTATTGGCGACGAGTTATAGGTGTCATCAATCAGAACCGATCCCTTGCGTCCCGGCAGTGGATTCATTCGACCATCCACTGGAGTAATCTGACTTAATTTTTCCATCAGTTCGTTTACTGGCACGCCCATACGAATACCGACAGCAAAGGCAGCACAGGCGGACTTAAGCATATGATTGCCCAATAAATGCAACGTCGTCGAAGCAGGTTGTTGTAGCTCTGGTGCATAGAAATTAACCTGATAGCCAGTTAGTGGCGCGCCGCCAACCACCTCAACTCGATACTCACCACCATCAATTCCATAATCAGTCAAGTTTGAGGTATTGGCATATTGGGCGAAGCTGCCGTCCACGTCATCATGATTTACCACCGTTAAGCCCGAATAGGCAGCAATCGACAGTTCCTCCTTAGCAACGTCAGCTAGCCCACCGGGGAAATTTTCCATGTGTTCGGGCGAGACCGACGTCACCACGGCAATATCCGGCTTAAGGTATCGCTCAAAAGTAGCCAAATCGCCCGGATGATCTGTGCCAAGTTCCTGAATGATTACATCAACACCCTGTGGAGCCTTAACGCGTTGCTTCATCGCTTTGAACACTTGTCGCCAAGTACTGATACTATGGACTAACTCCATCGGTGGATACTTTACCCCCATGATTGCTAGCGGTACGGATAATGGCGTGTTATGATTACTCTCCTCTAGCTGCACCCGATAACGCCCAGTTAAGACAGTCCCGATAGCAGTTTTGGTGGTTGTTTTACCAACCGAGCCTACAACGGCAATTAAGGTTGGATGATGTTTTTTAAAATATTTCTTTATATATCGCTCTAATCGCCATTGCACATATTTTCTAAACATAAGGCTATTATATCATCACAACCTATTCAGCACGGCGAATAACATTGTTAATGACAATCTGCTGCAGGCCACCAATTAAAACAACGGCTATAGCCACGACAATTAACGCGATCGCCAGAGTGTTAAACTGGAATTCGAAACTAAATAGATTTGCTAGTGGCGGCCATAACACGCAGGCCATAAAGGCAAACTCACATGCCAGTACTAGCAATAGCTTCCATCCCCTAACAGGCTTAGACAATCTAATTAGGACCAGGATACCGATTAACATTACAACAATCGACACGCCCGTGCCAGCCACGGCGACACTGGACCCAGCTGAACTAACCAGCCAGTAATAACAGGCAATCATCGCTATCGCCATAACAGCACCCGTTGGTATTGAAAAACTCAGCACCCTGGACATAAAACCTGGACGATACACCCGACTATTCGGCGCCAATGCCAAAAAGAATGCTGGTATGCCAATGCTTAGCGCCCCGATCACCGTCATTTGTGCCGGCAAGAACGGGTATGTTAATCCTAGGACAGTCGTGGCTAAGGCTAAAATAGTCGTGTAGACATTTTTAATAATAAACAGATTAGCCACTCGCTCGATATTAGCCACTACCCTGCGTCCTTCCGCCAAGACTGCTGGTAAATGCGAAAACTTATTGTCCAACAGAACCACCTCAGCCACCGATCGCGTAGCTGCACTACCGGTCGACATGGCGATACCTAAATCCGCCTTTTTTAAGGCCAAGGCATCGTTCACTCCATCGCCCGTCATTGCCACTACATCACCATCACCCTGCAGGGCAGCCGCTATTTGGCGTTTCTGCTCTGGCCTAACCCTACCAAATACATTATTTTCACGAACAATTCGCAAAAAATCCTTCGGCTGAGTAGTTGCGTCCGGTAGATCGCGTGCATCATAAGGAGTGGCCACTATTCCTACTCGCTGGGCCACTACAGCCACCGTCATAGGTGAATCGCCAGATATAATTTTTACGGCTACCCCCTGCTTAGCAAAGAATCGTAGAGTCTTTTTTGCGTCAGAACGAATCCGTTCAGACAAAGCAATTATTGCCAATCCTTTCCTGGTACCAGTTATCTTATCTCCATTCGGCCATTCATCGGACTGCGCTATTGCTAGCACCCGATAGCCTTGGCTAGCTAGTTTGTTAACCTGAGCCAGGATCTCGTCATCGTTGCTTAGTACTATTTCTGGCGCTCCCATAATAAACATCCCTTCGCCACAACTAATAGCGCTCCACTTTCGACGACTATTAAACGGCACCTCCTGAGTAATCGACAGCCTCTTAACACCGCCCACCGCCTCGCGCAAGGCATTGTTAGTTGGCGAGCTACCACGACTAGCCAGAGTTGCAATGACCGATTTCACTAAACGTTTATCAGCACCGTCACTAAACAGCATCTCGTCAACTGTCATTTTGCCCTCAGTGAGCGTGCCAGTTTTATCCAGCAATAAAGTGTTCACTCGCGCCAGCGTCTCGACAGCTGGCAATTGTTGAACCAATACTTTTTGCCGAGCTAATTTTAATACAGCCAGCAGAAAAGCCATACTAGTCAGCAGTACTAGCCCCTCTGGAATCATGCCCACGATAGCAGCGACCGTATGAACCACCGTCTCGCGCCAGTTATCATTAATTCGCAACTGACCAATTACCAACACTGGCACCACCACCAATAGAATTCTGGCAATCCATTTCATTATTTTGTTAGTTGCATCAATTAGTTCCGATGATACACGCTTAAATTCCTTAGCCTCCGTAGCCAGCTTGGCCGAATAAGCCTGTTCACCCACCTTAGTAACACGCATTACCCCATTACCTGACGTCACAAATGAGCCAGACAGGACGGTATCGTCGGTCGCCTTGGCTATTGGGTCAGATTCACCCGTTAGCAAGCTTTCATCAATTTCTAGACCGCTAGACCATAAGATAACACCGTCAGCCACAACCTGATCGCCCAACCCTAGAACTATATAGTCGTCTATAACAACATCGCTACTCGCTATCGTCTGATTTTTACCGTCACGAAGAACCTTAACAGTTGGCTTTACCATAATCGCCAATCTGTCTAGAACTACCTTAGCCTTAACCTCCTGAGCAATCCCAACGACAATATTTAGCAACATGGCTATAAAAAAGAGTGAGTTAATTGGGCTGCCATTCGCCAAAAGCGTTGCTATCGCCAACACCGTAATAATACCGTTAAATGGCGTCAAAATATTGGAACGCAGGATATTAGCCCAGCTGCGCGATGTTTGATTTTCCAGTCGATTTACCAGACCTTCGGCCTGTCGTTTGGCAACTTCCTGACTGGTTAAACCGGTTAGTTTAGACATAATTATGTATTTTAAATAATTTCGTGGTGGAGTAGATCGGACTCGAACCGACCACCTCAGCAATGCGAATGCTGCGCTCTACCAGATGAGCTACTACCCCGCACTTTCTATTATAACTAAAATGATCGCCATGAGCCAGTATTCCATAAAACAACAAAATCTCGCCGGAGAAGCCCACGAGGTCAGTTGCTTTTACTTTTTGACTGCTGTGCGCCCACCCAGGGGCATCACGTTTTTGTTTTATCTGTGTCAGACGGTTGCCCCGTCTGCACACCAGCCATATTTATATTAGCACAAGCATAACTAAATGCAAAACTTTTATTTACCCAGCAACTTCAACAGCTCTGATTCGTTAATGACTTTCGTTCCTAGCTGTTCAGCTTTAATACGCTTGCTATTGCCAGCTTTCTCGCCCATCACCAAGTAGTCCGTCGTTTTGCCAACCGATGTCTGGAAATTACCACCTAGTGACTTAATTTGCGACATCGCCTCATCTCGCGACATCGTAGTTAGCGTGCCAGTTATAACAAACGACAGTCCATCTAGCTTGCCGCCCACCTGAATGGGTTGCGGGGCCACGCCAAGATTAGCAAACTTCTCTAACAACCTAATGTTATCCTCATCACTAAGCCATCCCATGATTGATTCAGCCACTATTTTACCCACCCCAGATATAGACTCCAGCTGGTCAACCGTTGCATTCACAAATTTATCCATCGTGCCGAAGTGTTTAGCAATATCTGTTGCCGTTTTAGCACCAACATGACGAATACCCAACGCATAGATAAAACGATCTAGTGGTGGAGTCATCCGAGACTTAATGGCCTGAACCAGGTTTGTCGCCGAAAGTTTGCCAAAACGCTCAATTTTAGCTATATCTGTTATGCGCAATGTGTAGAGATCAGCAACATCGCCAATTAATCCATGTTTAACCAGCAGTTCAACATTCCGTTCGCCCAGTCCATCGATTTCTAAGGCCTGCCGACTAGCAAAATGTTTTACAGCCTGTACCAAGACCTCGGTGGCATCGCCTAAATTTTTGACCCGCCACACCGCCTCACCATCTGGCCGCTCGAACTGCAACTCAGGGTATTGTTCGTGCATAGCTTGCTCGAAGTTAAATGGACTAGCATCAGCTGGACGCAAGTCGGTTATAACGCTTTCAACCTGGGGAATTATCTCACCAGCCTTGTAAATAACAACTGTATCGCCAATACGCACATCCAGCCGTTCGATTTCATCGGCATTATGTAATGTGGCGTGTTGAACTGTCGTGCCAGCTAATTGAACCGGTTCAAACACGGCTACTGGTGTCACTGCCCCAGTTCGACCAATGCTTAGGACAATATCACGAACCTTTGTAGTTGCCGTTTCTGCTGGATACTTGTAGGCGATAACACCCCGTGGATATTTGCCAACAATACCTAATTGATCATACAGCTCACGGTCATTAACCTTAATCACTAGACCGTCGGTGTTAAATGGCAAGGTTGGTTGTATCTCAGTTCGAAAACGATGGGCGTAATCAATAGCATCGGCGAATGTCGATTCTAAATGTGCCTGCGGATTAACCTTGAAGCCTAAGTTAGCTAGCTTCTGATAGGCAAATTCATTAGTTGGCACTTCACTGGGATCATCTCGCAACAGATCGTAGGCATGAAATTCTAGTTTGCGCGACGCTGCCACACGAGGATCTAACTGGCGAATAGTTCCGGCCGCAAGGTTGCGCGGATTGGCAAATGGCTTGTCACCGGTCTCGATTAATTGACGATTTAACTCCTCAAAATCGGCCGTGAGCATAATAATCTCACCACGCACCTCAGTTTCACCGCGACTAAATACCTCATCATCATTCAGACGTAGAGGCACAGTACCAATGGTTCGAACGTTGCTAGTCACCACCTCACCAACTAGTCCGTCACCCCTCGTCACCGCCCTAACCAACACACCATCTAGATAATGTAGTGAGCAGGCTAGTCCGTCCATTTTATCGTCCAGCCAATATTTTGTTTTGCTAAGTTTTTGAACGGCTGAACTACCTAAATTCTTTTCAGCATAGCTCTTTGCCCGATTCATCCACTCGTAAGCCTCCTCGTCCGAGAAGGTATCGATTATCGATATCATTCGACGTGTATGTGTAAATTTTTCAAACTTATCCAAGGGCCTAGCTGCAATTCGCTGGGTTGGCGAATCTGGCGTAATTAAATTTGGATAATCGCGTTCAAGCTGCTTTAGCTCACCATACAATGAGTCGTAGATTGCGTCATCTACACTGGGTTCGTCTAAAACATAATACTCATACGAATACTTATTTAACTGACGACGCAATTCCTCTATCCGTCGCCTAGCATCAGCTTCTGTCATATTCTAATTTTACCACCGATATACTTACATCTGCAGTTCGCGATAGGCAGCCTGTAAAATTGACAGCATTGCTTGGTAATCTTTGGCGCTGGTCTCACTTAGCGGGGCGTAGAAGTAGATAGCATTGTCTATCACCTCGATGTTGATGCTAAATGGCGCATCGACCAATTCCTGCATCATAGTCGGATTTAATAGTTCGAACGCAGCAACCTGATCTGGCGAGGTCGCAAAAACTTGGAATTTATCATTAAATTCGCCCCATTCCATTTCTATTTGTCGCAGGCCACGAACTTTACCCCGTCGACGTTTTTTGTCAGTTCTAAGTAGTAGAATATTACCGTAGTTTTTAGGTACAAACAACTGACCAACCAAATAGACAATTCGACTGGTATCATACGGAGTAGCTGAGTAGGTATAAATCTGGTAGATTACATCATCACTATAAATTCGACCAGTAGATTGCATCCGGCCAATTACGTGATTATTGACATCAGCAATCTTGTAAACGCCATCGTCAAAAATTTGCCCTCGCTCAGGCAAAAGCATTCTGCCCCAGTCCAACGAATAATAAGCCCCATTAGTCTCGGCGAAGTGCTGGATGCTCCCAGCCCTGGTGTTCTCGGCGGCAGTTGATGGGTTAATTCCGTCTAACCGCCAACTATCGCCATCCCGATTAAACACCCAATCCTCAGACAGCTCGAAGTCCGAGCTACTCATCATCCGATTATTATCAGAGGTTTGCACCAGCTGATCGGTAATATACGCCTTGATATGCGCCGTAAATCGATCCTTAGTGCCATCATCAGCATCTGTAAAATCGGTAATTTCAATAGAACTAATCCGGTGTACGACCGTGTTATTGAGTCGACCAGATTCGCGAAAAGCAGTTAGCATTAGATCAACGTGATTGTAATATCGATCTGTTAAATACGCCCTCGTCCCAGCAATGTTCAGATTAGACCAGTCGCGCTGATAGGCTAGAAAGACACTTTGTACGCCATTTTGCAGATAATCAATATCCCAAACCGGGTCGGAATCAGCAGACTTAGACAAGCGCCCTAACAGTTGTCGCTGGCGAATACGCTCTGTTAGCTTGTCGCTATAGACGCTGCCACCCAAGAGCATACCCAGCATAACACCCAGGGCATTACCAATCATCGACATAGCCGCACCAACAATATAGTCATAGGAACGCGGCCCCACGTCCAATAATTCTTCTGGCTCCTCAGACCGAATTATTCGCAAGGCATTTTCCAAATCAAGCGATTGGTTGTACTCCCTACGCTCCTCGACTCGCATTTCCACATAAATATTCGTCCAAAAAATCGAGGTTAATAATGCAACTATCACACCAATAATACATGCGATCTTCTTGCCCCGTTTGACCAGGCTCTTATCACATCGATCATAGGCCTTTTTGGAATAAATAAAATTCACAAACGCCGATACCACTGCCGCTGGCAGAACAGCAAAAAATACAATGGCCATAAATGATGGCATATTATCGCCACTGCCGCCAGCCGACGAACCGCCACTGCTACTGCTGCCGCCTCCACCACCGCCTCCGCCTGAGCTAGACCCACCGCCACCAGCAGACGCAACAAGACTGATTAGACCGGTTAACAAATCAAACATCCTAGGCTAATTTTAGCACAAGCAAGTTTACATTTTCAGCTCACGATAAGCCGCCTGCAGGATGGACAACATTGTGGCATAGTTTTCGGCGGAGATATTGCCAAGCTGTGAATAGAAATAAATCGAATTGCCAATTACTTCCAAATTCACCTCAAATGGCGCAGCTTCCAGCCACTGCATCATCTGTGGGTTTAGCAGCTCAAAACTAGTTACCTGCTCCGGCGAGGTCGCAAAAACTTGGAATTTTTTATTAAAGTCTGCCCATTCAGTTGTCATCTCCCTTAGACCCCTAACGCCAAACTGGAGCAGCCCCTTGCGACGTCGAATCAAAATATCGCCATAATATTTGGGAACAGTAATTTGGCCAACTAAATAGACTTTGCCACCTTCATTTGCTGGTCGCTCGGAATATGTATAGATCTGGTAAATGATGCCATCCGACACAGCTCGACCAGTATCAACCAAACGACCAATGACGTGATTATTAATATCACTAACCTGCATACTACCATCACTAAACAATTGGCCACTCTGTGGCATTAATAATCGCCCCCAATCCAACGAATAGTAGGCGCCATTTTGCTGGGCAAACCTTTGTATCTCAACTTCGTGGGTCGATAGCTCGGTAGTATACGGCGTAATACCGTCCAATCGCCAACTCTGCCCATCACGCACGAATTGCCAGTATTCATGGTTTTCATAACTACTTTGCCATATTAGCTTATTGCTGCGTATATCAATTAGCTGGTCGGTTAACATGGCACTAATGCCAGCCACAAACCTATCCTGATTATCATCAGCCGAATCCCGCATGTTGGTAATTTCCAACGTAGAAATAGTATTAACTGTCGACACATTGCGACGACCCATCGCATGCATTTCGCTCATCATCAAATAGACATGATTATAATAATTTGGTGTCATGTATGTTTGCATCCTAGCTAGGTTGAAGTTTGACCAGTCCTGTTGGTATTTATTATAAATATTGGTCGCACCAGTCTTTAGGAAATTTTCATCCCAAACTTTATCGTTGGTAGCCGACTTCGCCAAGCCCGCCTTAATCTTTTTATTCGGCTTAATTTTATCCAACCAACCATACAGACCAGAGCCAGCACCAATAATTAGACCAGCAACAAATGGTACAACAAAATACGCAAAGCCAAGCGCCGGGAGCATTGACCCTAAGGATATTGCCACTAGGCTTAAGCCACCCGCCACAAACCAAGTAACTTTCTGCCCACTATTAAAGGCCTCGCGGTCATTATCCTGACGCAACTTTTTGCGATATTTCGATCCAATGGGTGTAGTAATCGCAGCGCCAGCCAATAATAGCAGTCCCAGAATACCACCGCCGCCATCGCCACTTGAACTAGAGCCACCGCCGCCAGCGGCGGCAAATAACTGCACAAAACTAAGCAGATCGATCACCAATTGCACCTCCACCCTTTTTGTCTGTCAGCTTCTTTGTTGTTGGATTAGTATCATTCTTTGACTTGGTCGGCGTGTCGTCCTTTTTAGCATTCTTCTCGTTGTCAACTCGCCTGGCAATTTCTGCCTGTCGACTCTTGCGCTGCCACGGCCAAATAAAACGACCATTAGGCGTACCAGCTGGTTGTTCTGGACTATCCAACAACCGTCGATACAGCATATACAGATACACCGAAATCCAGATAAATGAGGCCGCCACCAATGTCGTAGTAATCAGCTGAACAAATGGGAAATTATCAAATTTAATTACTGCGTCTAGCGACACCGTCGGTATCAGAACCGCCAGCCACAGCAGTATTAACGGCACAAACATCATCAATACCCGCAACAAAATTTTGACGCGACGACCAGATACTAATACACTGGTTTCAAAATAAGCCCTAAGTGGATAAATGCCCGGGATTGTTACTGTAATCATAGTCAGCAAACTAGTCACCATCCAGTAAACAGTTAGAATTGTGATAACTGCAATAACACACCAAGTCGCCATATTTTCGATTTCAATCCCCTCGTTAATATAACCAGCACCAGTCACGGCTGAATATGAAATCAGAGCAAACGCTAGTGGCAGTAACTGCACAAAGACAAAGGCAATAATCGTCAATAAAGATACAAATGGACCAGCCGAATTATAGATCGCATCACGCAACTTCATCTTAGTTCGCCCACCGTAGATATGTCGAACAATATAAATCAAGGCCATCCACGCCACCAACGCCAACAGCAAAGCATACGACTGGTTGTTGACATTCGTTACCGTCAAACTGGTAATGACAGCCTGCGTTATTAAGCCAACGACTTGAAAAGCCCCATTCAGTCCCGCCTCTTGCAAAGCTTCACGAACGTTAACATAGTTGTCCTTTACGCCAAAGCCAATCACAGTCAGTAGGGCAATTGTCAATACGATTAGCGCCTTTAGATATAACCGCTTATTATCCCAAATTAATCGTCCAACCTCATGGGTAAACCGTAGATAGCCGGAGATGTTAATCTGTCGCACAGCCTGTGCATGAGTCGTTAAATAAAAACTACGATGTGGCGTCACTTGGCGATGATGCTCAACTCGGCCAGTAATCTTACCCCACAACTTTTTAAAAGCACGACCTATAGCATAGAACGGCGTCAACAAGCGATACAATAACGGCGACAAATGATAAACAACCGAGCGCTCCTGGCGATCCAACCTTTGCTCTTGGCGTGCCCGAGTTGCATTAATTTTACGTGTTAACCGAGCTTTCCGTCGCTCACTATTATCATGCAACCGTTTTTCATCGTGGACGGTATCCTCGTCCACCGTTAGCAGTCGCTCGCGTAGTCGCTGCTCACGACGACTAATCTGCACCAATTCACTCTTTCTGGCTGTTTTGGTAGTTTTGTCGACAACCTTTCGATTACTATCACGTTTATCCGCCATTACATCTCCCCTCCTATTTTCTGCAGTCTAGCAATTCGATCCTCAATGGGAGGATGAGTACTAAAAATCCGGCTAAAGAAACCTGACCGCAATGGATTATTAATATACAGATGAGCCATAGCAGTATTCTGCCGTCGCATTGGACGACTATTCGCCTGCAATTTTCGTAGAGCCATTGCTAAACCCTCTGGATCGCGCGTTAACAATGCTGCCGATGAGTCAGCCAGATATTCACGCTGACGTGAGACAGCTAGTTGGACTAACCCGGCTACTATTGGGGCTAAGATGGCCGCCACCAAGCCAAATATCAACATAGCCGAGCCATTATCGTCGTCATCGCTATCGCCACCAAACCAAGCCATGCGCATAAAGAGGTCTGAAATAAAGGCAACTGCACTAACCAATCCAAACACAATCATGCTGACGCGAATATCATAATTTTTAACATGCGACATCTCGTGTGCCATCACACCAGTTAGTTCACGTTTATCCATGAGTTGCAACAAGCCAGTTGTCGCCGCTACATACGAGTGCCGTGGATTACGCCCAGTTGCAAAGGCATTTGGCGACGGGTCGTCAATAATAAACACCCTAGGCATCGGCTGACCATTGGCAATCGCCAAATTCTCAACCACGTTCCACAGGGTTGGATTGTCCTGTTTTTTAATTTCGCGACCACCAGCCATGGATATAGCCATTCGGCTAGCCGCAAAATACTCAATCAGGGCATAAATAATTGCAATAAATAGAACTATCCCTGTAATGAAGTAGTCATCATACAGATAGCCAGCTAACGCCCCCAGGCCACCAATCAACAGCAGAAACACCATCATGATGATGACGGTGTTTCGCTTGTTAGCCCGGATGGCGCTATACATTCAGTCGCTGACCTCGACTAATTAAAACTTAACCTCTGGAGCCTTTTCGACTTCCTCGCGATTCTCGACCTCAAAGAACTCACGCTCCTTAAAGCCAAACATGCCGGCAAAAATATTGCTGGGGAAAGTTTGAATCTTGGTGTTTAGATCGCGAACGCCACCGTTGTAGAAACGGCGAGAAGCCTGAATCTTGTCCTCAGTATCGGTAATTTCAGCCTGTAACTGTTGGAAGTTAGCTGAAGCCTGCAATTGTGGATAAGCCTCAGATACAGCAAACAATGACTTTAGGGTTCGCTCAAACTCGCCCTCAGCCTTAGCGGTGGCAGCTGGGCCTTGCTCGGCAGCCGACATAACATCAGCACGAGCCTTGGTAACAGCCTCAAAAACCTTTGATTCATGTGCAGCATAGCCCTTTACGGCATTGACCAAATTTGGAATCAAATCTGATCGACGCTTTAGCTGAACGGTAATATCGCTCCAGGCCTCGTCAACGCGCATGCGCAGCCTAACCAGACTGTTATAAATTGCAATCATTGCAATTATTAGGATGACTACAACTGCAATAATCACCCATCCCCATATCGGCATAATTTAGTTTCCTCCTTAATTAGATAACACTACCAGTTTACCTATCGACAGTAAGTTTTTCAAGAGATAACCTTGATAGAAACGCAAAAGGGCGGACTCCAGTATGAGTCCGCCCCATCATGCTAAAAGTGGTTATGAGCACAAATAGGATAATGCCGCATCCATTTGCGGATCACGGCCAGCCATAGCATCCGCCACGGTTCGCCTAACAAACAAATCAGGGTGGAAGTACCAAATCTGCGGCAAATCAGCTGGCGTCTGAAAATCTGCCCTAAATGTCTCCTTAGTCCAGGCTTGATTGCGCAACTTACCTGGCTGAGCCACCATCAACTTAGTGCTGAGTCGAACGACAATACCATATTCAGGAAAATCCTTCGTAACGACATTGCCGAACGCACACGGAGAATCGCCGATGTCCGTTCCAATCGTATAGGCACCAACATCGCGCAAGGCTAGTGCCGTCGACATGCCACTAGAATAGACCCACTCGTTAACTAGTGACACCAACATATCAAATCGCCCACGCAGCCAATCACACAGCACATAGCTTGGCCCATCACTACCACCCAGATTATTTCTAATATCAACGATACATTTGGTTATGTTACGGTCGCTAACCACTTGCTCAACCTGGGTAATAAACTGGTTCATTCGGTCTACGTCACCACACCTGTTGTAGTGCAGGACAATGTAATCATCGCCCAGCTCGTATGTGTAATTGTTGGTAAACCAGTTTGACAAACACCGTAGTTGTTGACTAAATACCGCCTGCTCACCACCGTGAATCGTCTCTGTCCGCCCACCATGACTAACAACATAATCTACTTGCACTGTTGATCCAGTAAAACTTGGTAGCATCCGTAGCCGACTCGATCGTAAAAACAGGCTCTGGGTATGATGAAGCCCACCGTCAGTAGCATAGCGAGTTATCTGCGAGACTTCCTCTAACAACTTCGCCGTTGGCACACCGTTGATTGATACTATCTTCCAGCCCAAGTATCGTTTCAATTCCCTGGGGCAGGCAATTATATAGGCACAGTCGCCCTCAATCCACAAATCGCCGAACAACGTCATCTTGAGGTCCAGTGGCGTAACGTTAGTATGTGAATCATGTGGGCCCAGCAAAAACTTCAGCACCGCCAACAGTTCGCGACACAGTGAATACTCATCATAACTACTATCGGTCAGGTTATTTTCGATTAACTCTGCCACTTCATCACGCGAATGAAAGAAGTAAAAGGCTGGATGGCCAGTATAGACAACCTTGTCCCCAGATTGGCGTGTTTTCTCGACTTTGCCGCAATCCATCCAATCCATGATGCGGCCGATAGCCTCGGCGACTTCGCCCCTAGTAAAATGCATAGCATCCTCCTATTCTCACTCTTTACCAAAAAGTGCACAGCAAAGAGATTTTACCGTCTTACTTACCATATCATTTTTCATAAATTTGTCAACTGATCAACTCCTATCTGGACTAACAACCGTCGCTCGACATCGTCAGCCTGATTCCAGCGCCTATCTAATAACAACCTTTATATCCACTGGTGAATACTTATATATCAGCTCACGACCTCCATCGAGCCAGCCCTTAATCAATTTGCGAACTATCCTAGTGCCTCACGTTAATGTATTAATCCGCCTCAGTTTTAATAGGCAGATATTCATAGGCTTGTTTTTGCAGTTGCTCGATAAAGGCTAACTCTAGCGATGCCTCACTCTGATAAGCCACTGATTTCTCAGCCACGCTGGAATACTCGGCTACCACCGTCGCTTCCGGCGTCTCCATAATGAGGTTGTATTTAGTCATACTGGTATTACTTTATCACTGCCAAGGCGAAGGTATTCATTGTGTCGCCCGTATCAATCTTCGCAAATGACATATTCCCAGCTTCTTTGTCTACTACCCGGCCGTCAACCGGCTCAACAATTACAATTTTAGCAACATTTAGTGTTTGCTTGATAGCATTCACAACCTCATCATCGTTGTACATATAATCAGCTCGACATAACGCATAACGCTCACCGTCAGCTTGAATGTCGTATAGCATAAAGTCTGGCAGCACCTTATGAGTGTCACCAAGAATAAGCTCTCCATTCACACCAAAGTGGTTCATTGCCCGTTCAATTAGACCCATAACTCCCTTTCATGGCCAGTTTCACAACTTGGCCAGGTCGATAGTTGTGTTAGATGTTGACCTGTGAATCATGACTGTAATCAATCAGGGTTTCTCCACCCTCATTAGCCAGCTCCCGCCAGTATTGGATTTGGTCATTAATGGCGGTTACATGCCCGTGGCCATCGCCATCAGGCTTATCTGCTCCGCCATAATAGATGCCAGTACGCCCTCCGTTATCGCTAACTTTAACCTTAGCTTCCCGACCATCGAACTCGCCGCCAATATACCGTCCAGCAGTCCCATGATAAATCACATCCAATCGGTACAACGAGACCTATTCCCCGTTAGTTGCATTATACCACTGTAATTAAGGGCAAGCCATCAGTTAGGCTGGAGTCATGAAGTTAATCATTCTTTTGCCGACGTGAAACAGTAAACGCCATATACCTAACCAAAGCACCAATTTGCCTTTGATAATAATCGTCGCCGCATTTCACGTAAGCGTCAGCGGACGCAATCCCGTCATTTGAACTATTCATTATTTCATCGCGGTTCGATAGCAACAGATCGCTGCCCACAATTTGCCCTTTTTCCGCCGCAAATACATACTTTGACCACTCCGCATCCGGAATATCCTTCATAATCTCAATCAACAGCTGACGCTCATCGTCATCCGCCTGCGACCACCTATCGTCTACAATTTTCTCTAATTTCGGCAAATAGTCCATCATATTCCCTCTACCGATAGCATATCACTTGATGCAAAAGATTTGGGCTGCCCGCCAAATAGTCCTGCGCAGCTCCGCACGTTCATTAGTCCCCGCCATAGTTGAGTATGATTATAGCATCATCGAAATACCACAATAATATAGCCGAGCTGTTCAATGTTATGAATGCTGTCGCCCTAGCCGTATCATATACCTAGCCAACAGGGTGTTAATTATGCAGATTGCACCACCCACTAGTCCAACAACGATACGACGAATCAAAACACTAGCATGATATTGCACTACGGCTGCCGATGCTAGCGACAAAATTGCCAACATAGCCAGTGTCAGATTGAGGCATTTGCTAGAAATTACCACTGGACTATCAGTTGCACCATGCCTCAGCACCCGACTGGCCGCCAAGGCAACTACGACTATGTCATAGATAGCAGTAATATGAATGGTAATCCCCGGATAATGTACCTGTCGTCCCAAAATAATGGCTAAAATAACAATAATAATTAGGGCGAAATTAAGCGCCAACACTGCTACACCTATCTGTCGCATACGTACATACTCTAGTTTGGTTCGACGATGGCGACGGTATGCCAGATTTTTAGTAATCGACGCCTCCATATACCACAACAACAGATAATAGACAGCCAGCGAAACATACCACCATGACCGTAAAACAATGCCGACCACTAGGCTAACAATGCCATATGCCAACAGTGTCAATACGAAAATAATTTGACTCCATTTGTTTAGCCATTTTTGTCGACGTTGCCAATCACGTTTGTTCCCCAGCCTATCCATTACTACCATAATATCATTGCGCTACGACGAATTATTAGCCATATACCACTCAGCGCTGGATAAAATTGACCGATAGTCATCAGCTGTTACGATTAGGTGATGCAACAACCTCACTCCGCCAACCGCTGTCAAACAGGAGAGCCCACCTACCAGCAATATAGCCGACTAATCAAATTAGGTAAGACTTGGGCTTGCAACCATCACAGCAATATCATCCAACTGCTTTCTGATCTTTGCAAAATCACAGTTCAAATCTAGCGTACGAACCATTATCTTATTACCATCCATACTATAACTACCGCTCGGCGGAGTGTCCTCGTCCGTTTTTGCATACAGTAGCATACCCGACACGTCACCAGTTCTACCCTTGTCATAGTTTTTGACATAGGAATAAATCTGATACAAATGCGCCGAACGAATCGTGCTTGAGTCGTATCGCGATTGTGTAGATGTTTTGTAATATTTTGCGTCAATAATTAGTGTTTTGTCGTTGCCGTTCAACATAATGTCACTCTGCATAATTGGCAACATATCATTTTTGTCGTCGTCCAGATTCCATGGTATTTGCGACGACGAAGCGTGGAGCTCTTTATGCTCATTCTTGTAATATTCAAGAATAAACTTTTCATACAACCGACTCATGCTCTGCTTATTCAAAAAAGTTGCCAACCGATACTCCCCAGAGTCTGTTGTTAAAAGCATCCCATCAAAAATAAGCCGACACAAACCGATAAGCATGCGATAAGTGCTATTATTTTGCTGAAACCGAATATTAGCCCAACGAATCATTAGGGGGTCTATAGTATCTACATTTGAGAAAAACAACATTTCTTTTTTTAATTCGTTTTTATATTCTACATTCACTTTCGCGTGTCGGAGGAGTAGAACAGCGGCAGTTTTTAAGACTTGGTTCATCAGGTTGTTCTCTGATAGCTCATCATACTCACAATTCAACAAACGCTTTCTAGCAAGCTTGTTGCGAATAGTCCCAGACATATTAATCTTTCCGCGGGCAACCACAACATCTTCCTTGCGATTGAGATACTCACGGTACAACCCCTGTTTTAATTGCCTATTAATACCTTTCGACAAAATTGCAGCAAAAAGGTTGTGTATATTCTCAAAATCTTCGGTCGCAACCTCTTCGTAATCACCTTGACCCAGGACCGTAAAGGCGTATGAGAGCATATAATATACGTTCTTTATAAGAATGCTTTTGTGCCTAATCATTGAAACACACCCTGAAGGATATTCTCCCAACGTTGAAGTTTATCAACGTCGTCAAACCAATATTCCCTGAGCATAGGAAGAATATCGTAATCAACAACGGAATGTAGCCATTCGTCTGTACAAACGTCTCTGCCGCAGAAATAACTATGGCCAATGCAGAATCCCCTGCCCAAAGACTTGTCTCGTACAATTTCCTCATTCAGGTCTTTGATCTTAGAAATGAGTTCATTCAAGGTATCGTTATTTAAGCTATTTTGATACTGAATAAAGCCTTCAGAATCAAATCCGGGCGCCATTTCAAAGAAGCTGAATCGGCGACGAAGCGCATAGTCAATCATGGCAAGACTACGGTCTGCTGTATTCATCATTCCTATAATATATAGATTCTTTGGAACGGCGAACGAAAGCCCATTATACGCCAGAGTTGTTTTCACTCCTCTATAGTCCCTTTCAATCAACATTAGTAATTCCCCAAAAATCTTACTCATGTTACCACGATTAATTTCGTCAATGATGAAGAAGAAATCTTTATCTGGCTGATTAGCAGCCTTTTGGCAGAAGCGATAGAAAATCCCCGTTTTTAGTTCAAACCCGTCTTCTACCGGCTTATACCCCATCATAAAATCTTCATAAGAATAATTTTGGTGGAACTGCACAAATTCAATACGACTATCATCTTTTTCACCCAACATAGACCAGGCCAAACGCCTTGCGGCAAACGTCTTACCAACACCTGGCGCTCCTTGTAAAATAATATTCTTTTTATTGCGAAGAACACCTACAAGCTCATCATAACGCGCTTCGGTCATATATACTTCATCGAGAAAGTCATCTTTTGTGTATGAGTTAATAGGCACCTCCGGTTTTATCGGATTGTCTTCACGTACCATATCAAGAATAAAATCATATTCACCCTTGGTTAGTTTGAACAAGCTACCCTGTGGATTCTGGAAGTACTCCATGCGTTCCAGCTCTGGACATTCTTTCAATGTCGCATAGTCAATAGGTGATGTTAACCCTTCAACCTTTTCAAAGAATAGTTTCTCGCCATCTTGCTCTGCACTGATACGGCATATAGCAACCACCTGCTTTACAGGGTTGGATTCATAGCCGACAACCATATCGCCAGCTTTCGCATCCAGAAAGTTTTGAAAAATACGACGTTTATTACCGTTTTCGCTATATAGCGTATAAGACTGAACGTCACCGATAGCAATATCAGAGAAACTCCAAATTTTAGGATTAGCGTTGAGCCACCAATAGCCACGACCAGCTTCCTCTGAATCTGACGGGGCATACAGCTCAATTTCGCTCAAATCCGTCTTATCGAGCGCCATAGAGAGCTCATCTCTTAATTTCCATATAAAAGAACCTTCTTCGTCACTACTCGCGTTACGACCTAAATAAAGTACAGCCCACCATCGCACAGATCCATCTTCACGTGAATCCGGAGTAATACTTGTCGCCTCGCAAATCCTTTTTGCTAGCGCCGAAGAACCGGAATTGTAAAAATTTTTTGTCTCGCCATACTTAACCGCTAGTTGCGTACAGGACGCCATTCCACCATAATCTTTTAGGCGTTTCATAATCTCAAGAGAACTCGTTGTAAATACCGTCTTGTCTTTAAGTAGCCTACACCAGTCGTCAACAGAAAAGCCGGGATTATAGTTGGTGCCTTGCCAACCTTCCGTATTATTGGACGCTCTGTCATCTTGCGAGTAGTGTCTGCTGATATAAAATCCAACATCGATAGTCAAGGTCTTTAATTCAGGGTCCGGATAACAGTCGTCAGTCAACTGTGACCGGAAGAGATTCACCAGTTCACTATTTGCCTTTAAAGCTTCGCTAATCCCATTGTATAACTTTAAAAAGTTGCGTATATTGTCGGCATAGGCTCCTTTTTTGAAAGGAAGATCTGAATTAAGCTTGTTGGCAACAATTTTTACCTCACCAAATTTATAGATATAGTATTTGTTCGGATAACGAAGCCATAGATAGGTACTAATTGCATTTTCATGTTGGTAGTGTTGGGCAGCGCCATTGCCATATTTCTCTAAAAGTACAGAGGATTGTTGCTTAAAAGTACTGATTCGCTCGTACACATCCTGATTCTCGTCAAACAGGTTTATAAACATAGCACGCACTTCTTCTGGAGCCGCTTTGGCAAAGCCAACAATCATACCTTTAGGAAAATTATTAGCAGAAGTCAACAAGTTATTAGTCTTTCCTAGCGAACAGTTTAACATCTCAGCGAAGTCTGCGGCATCAATATCCCAGTTATCCTGGAACCACTTTATTGCCTCCCATTTGTATTTTTCACTACCCCACTGAGTGGATACAAAATTCTGTTTGTACTTAGTTAAAACTTTCCCTAATTGAGATTCATCGAACATGTAACTACTCCTATACTCATGTTGACTTAATTATATCACTGGCAGATTGCACATGTTTTGCATTGCCCTATGACTATCTCTAGTAGAAGAAAAAATAATCCTACCGGTTAAAAGCTATGTTTACACCTGCCCCCCTTAGCCAAAGAGAGGCTTAAGTAGGTTTAAGCGTTATTAGCCATATACCACTCAGCGCTAGATAAAATTGACCGATAGTCATCAGCTGTTACGATTAGGTGGTCATAGAAACCAATACCCAACAATTCGGCCACCTCTTTGAGCCGTTTGGTTGTCTGAATGTCCTCTGGGCTAGGCGTTGTTGTTCCGCTAGGATGGTTATGGGCTACTATAATGCCAGCGGCACGATCGGTTATCACATCGGCAAAAACTTCCCGTGGATGGACTAGGCTAGCATTTAAAATACCAACACTAACAATACGACGCTGAATTAACCGATTCGCCCCATCCAGCGTCATACACACAAAATGTTCCTGCTTTTTACCGCGAACATCTGCCAATTGCACCACTGCGTCAGCCATGCTATCAATGACGGGTCGATCAGACACTTCGAATCGACGTCGCCACAGCTCATAACTAGCCATTAGTTGAGCCGCCTTAGCTGGCCCAAGAGCCTTGATCTGAATTAAATCATCATATTTCAGGTCACTGCCACGATGCTTAACAACTCTTAGAACTTCACGAGATATCTGCGTTACGTCCGCAGAGGCATTACCACTGCCTATGATTGCCATAATTAATTCGTAATCGCTTAGACTGCCCGCCCCACGAGCTTGCAACTTTTCACGAGGGCGTAAATCCTTGGGTCGATCAGACATTTTACTCACAATGGCCATTATAGCAAAATGCTTAAGCTTGACTGATTTTTATCAGAAAAGACGGGTCGAATCCGTAGACTCGACCCGCCCCAATCGGTTGCTAGGGGTGTGCAGGTTGCGTCTCCATTATCTAGACGTACGCAAATAAATGTGCAGACTAATAAGCGCCAAAATGAGATGCACCACAAAGAACGCCCCGTAAAACTGAGCTGGCGTATAGCCAATAATCAGCTTGGCGTCGATGTCCACAAACGTCAGCGACATAAATAGCACTGCGTCAAAACAGACTGTGGCAATTGCCGACAACAGAGCAGTCCAGCCGTGGTGCTTACACAAGACGACACCGAAGGCGATCACCCCGATCAGCACTCCGATACACCAGACGCACAATGACAGTGGAAAGTCTGACGACATAATCAGTGCGACCGTCGGTCCAATCGTATCTCCAAACCAATCGTAAGACCCAAAGCTAGCCAGATCAAAAATCGCCAATAGATCCATTACCAACGCTACACAAGCGACGGCATATTGCGCCATTTCCCACCGATAAATAGTCTTGCTGCTACCCATAGCAACCTCCAAAAGAACATGGTGATAAACCAACGGTAGCTATTATATCCTAAATCAGGCTATTACAGTAGTGGCAACCTAGTGCTTAGCCAGGTAGGCGATCGCTGCGTCTAGCTGTGGATCTCGCCCATTGATCAAATCATCGACAGTTCGAACAACATATTTATCTGGGTGGAAGAAATGTAATTCTGGTAAATTATCCCGATTATATTTATCGTTAAACTCCTCATCAGTCAGGTGGATAAATTCATGGTTTTTATCATCCCACTGGTTATAGCCATTGGCGCTACGTATAACACTCAGCCCAACATCATCCATGGCGATTTTCTGTGTACAGCAGAAACTATCCAGTGACATGCCAATATCTGTACCAATTGTGTATGAGCCAATTTTCCTAAGCGAAACGCAAGCCATTGCCCCACATGAATAGATGCTGCCATTGGTCAACGTTACTAGTTTAGCTCCAGCTAGAAAGTCCAGTAGCTGATCAGTTAGGCACGGATTGCCACCACTGTTATGGCGTAAATCAATAATAAATTTACCAATACCATGTTTTTTAGCATCACGCCCCGCATCATCAATTAGTCGCTTCATGCGATATTTATCGCGACACATTGAGTATTGAATAACAATCACGTCGTCAATAATGCGGTACGAGTAGTTCTTGCTACGACCATGACCCGCCTGAAAGCCGGTGATGGTGTAATCATTTGGAATGCTGGTGCATATCTCGTCCTTGGCGTCGCCTTTAGCTACACCATAACGAATCATACCTAGCCCACCCTTGAAATGCGGCAGTGACGCCAGCATTGGGCTAACCAAGGTTGTTTCCTGTTTGTAATTTAGCCATTCTGGGGTGGCATAAGACGTAATCTGTTCGATATCAGCCAACAGATCTGCCACCGGCGCACGATTAACCGTTGTAATTTCCCAACCCAGAAAACGCTTTAAATCACTGGAAACGTCAACTATGTATGGTTTGCCATCCTGAATTTTAATTCCGGCCGGCATAGTCATATCCCTGGGCATTAGCTTAACAGTCGTTTTGGTATCGTATTCGCCTAACAGGTATTTCAGTAATTTCCTGGCGATATAACAAATATCGTAGCGGTTATACTCGGACTTGGTTAGGCTACTGTCTAATTCAGCCTGAGCCTCCTCGTGCGTATGAAGTAGATATAGACAGGGATGCCCGTGACAAATTTCACCATCGGCCGTTTTAATCTCGCCATGGTCAATAAAGTCTAGTATTTGATTTAAAATTACCTTAGCCTGTGTGCGATCGTATTGACCGCCCATGCCAACTGCTTTGATCATCCCTGTTTACCGCCTAACCCCAGCTTAAAAACATATCTAGCCGATTGCCGGGACCACCGGCATTAATGTGGTGGGCGAGGAGGGACTTGAACCCTCACGAGCGAATGCTCACAAGATTTTGAGTCTAGCGCGTCTACCAATTCCGCCACTCGCCCATACCTGATTGTAATGTGGAGGCACCTGTGGGAGTTGCACCCACCTACGCGGTTTTGCAGACCGCTGCGTAACTGCTCCGCCAAGGCGCCATAACAACCTACACTGATTATACCATATAAACTGACAATTACCTGCATCTGGCCATGCTATAATTACTACTGTTTCGTACCTTATGATTTAAATCAGTTCTAGTAGACGGGAGCTAGTAATGGAATAGCCAATAACGATGCGCATTTTTATTACTTACCGCAGAAAGGATTCATCGTGAGCAAAGCCGATCAGTTGTTTATAAGCATGTGCCAAGACATTATCAAAAATGGCACCGACACGCAGGGGCAGGAGGTTCGCCCCCACTGGCCAGATGGAACGCCGGCCTACACTATCAAGAGATTCGGGGTCTGCAATCGCTATGATTTGCGCGAGGAGTTCCCCGCCCTAACACTACGTCGCACTGCCCTGAAGTCGTGCATGGACGAGATTCTGTGGATCTATCAGCGCAAGTCAAGTAATATCCACGATCTAAAGCCTCACATTTGGGACGAATGGGCTGATGAGACTGGCTCTATTGGCAAGGCCTATGGCTACCAAATCGGTGTTAAGAGCCAGTATCCCGAGGGTGAGTTTGACCAGATGGATCGCGTTCTTTACGATTTAGCGAACCATCCATATTCACGGCGTATCATGACCAATCTGTACAATTTCCACGATCTGCACGAGATGCATCTATACCCATGTGCCTTTAACGCCATCTACAACGTGACCCAGGAGCCAGGCGAAAATCGGCCAACCCTTAACATGGTGCTAGTGCAACGCAGCCAGGACGTATTAGCTGCCAACAACTGGAATGTTTGTCAGTACGCTATCCTGCTAATGATGGTGGCTCAGGTGTCGAACATGAATGCTGGCGAGCTATTGCACGTCATCGCCGATGCTCACATCTACGACCGCCATGTCGGCATTGTCGAGGCGTTGATCGCACGTCCATGCTACCCAGCGCCCACCGTCCGACTCAACCCCGATGTCACAGACTTTTATCAGTTCACTACCGACGACTTAGTTGTCGAAGGCTATCAACACGGACCTCAGATCAAGGATATCCCAATCGCTATCTAGAACCATGACAGATGGTCGCCTCCCGCAAGTTGAGAGGCGGCCTCTTTTACATTTGCAAAATAATCCCTTTTTCCTTATAATAATGCCTGTTTACGGAATGTGGCTCTTTAGCTCAGTTGGTAGAGCAGAGGCCTGAAGAGCCTTGTGTCCCCAGTTCAAGTCTGGGAGGAGCCACCATTTTGATAAACACTGTTGGTTTTCATTTCTTTCCAAAAGTAGCACCCCTTGCGGGTGTTATTTTTGTTGCAGTCGTAAATTTAGGGGTCTCCACCATAATGGAGACCCCAGTATAGAAACATTACAGGTAAACATCAGCCAGTTGTCCAGCCAGCACCTCATCGGTACGAATAATCTGCACCTGGCTAATCAGGTTTTCCTGCATCAGCTGTATCTGTCGCAACTCCAACTGGCAAATACGCCGTGGACGGCCCGGCAGATCTGGCTCGTTGACAATTACGCCCAGCGAATCAAGAAATGCAATAATCCCCCGGATATTACCCCAGTCGCCTGCCTCGCACAATTTTTGCCGATACAGCCGGACTAGCAATCGTTGCATATTTCGACCCAGCGGTGGCAACGGCGGAACTTCCGCATGTAGTAGCTCATGCACCGAGCGTGGCAGCACTATTTTTAGATTTGGGTCATTCCTCAATATGCGACAGTCATCGCTTTTCCATATGTAACCGTCAAAACAAACATGATGAACGTCCATGCCTCTATTAGCACTACGCCTTTTACCCACGCTAATCACCCCATTTTAGATGTACGACAACTCTGTCAAAGACCATTATATGTGGCAATTTTTCAGTCGGTCAACCCGTTGACAGATTCGGCTGAGGTTTGTTAATATAATAACTGCTAATTAACAATATGCGGGTGTAGCTCAGTCGTTTAGAGCGCTTCCTTGCCAAGGAAGAGGTCGAGAGTTAGAGTCTCTTCACCCGCACCAGTAATAATTTTAACGAGAGGTTCGCTCTCGTTTTTATTTTGCCTGCAACTATCTGCGCGCTACAAATTGTGCCGTGACGTACAATTTATTAGCGCCGACGCAATCTCTCAACATGAGCCTCCCTAACCACTTCGTCAGGGAGGCTCAAATCGTATCGTAGCCAAGCCAAGCAGCACTATCGTCGGTTCAGCGCATCCAATAGGTCGGTCGGGAATAGTACCACCGTCTTTTGTGATGGTTCAGTAGAAATCCGTTCAAGTGTATTCAAGGTTCGCAGATTAACTGCACCAGCCGAGTTGGCTAAGATCTGAGCAGCCTCAGCCAAGGTCTGTGATGCCTGTTTCTCACCGTCAGCACTAATTATATTGGCTCGCCGTTCACGCTCCGCCTCAGCCTCGCGTGCCATTGCTCGTTTCATATCATGTGGCAACTCAATATTTTGCAGTTTAACCATTTCAACATCGATACCCCATGGGTCAGTTTGCTTGTCAACAATCGACTTGATCTGATTGGAAATTTCATCACGCTTGCTCAACAAGTCGTCTAGATTGACGTTACCTGACACGTCACGCAAAGCCGCCTGGGCGAATTGCGAAGTGGCAGCCACATAATTAGTCGTTTCCAGCACGGCTCGCTCAGGATTGATTACCCTGAAATACACAACAGCATCAATATTAACAGTTACGTTATCTTTGGTGATAACCTCTTGTTTTGGTACATCGATTGGCGTTGAGCGAACATCTACTCGAGCCATCTTCTGAATTCCTGGCCAGACAATTCTCAGACCCGGTTGTTTGACGCCGCTATATTTCCCCAGTGTCAGCACAATTCCCCGCTCGTATTGGTTGACCACTTTCATGCCACACAGGGCATAAATAATGACAAGAAACACCAAAATTGCAACGAATGTCATAGTCCCTAAACCCTCCTATATTAATAATCTAATTATAGAATACCACAGTCTGGGAGTGCCGCTGTAAACACGCTATAATATTGGCATGAAAAGCGAAGTGAGTCGCCCCATGCAACCGCTGGCCGAGCGCATGCGACCAAAGACTCTTGACGAAGTGGTTGGTCAGACCAAGGCAATGGCCATCTTGCGCCCCATTGTTGAGAAAGGCGAGCCTGTTTCGCTAATCTTCTGGGGGCCACCCGGCACTGGTAAAACAACCCTGGCTAGGATTATTGCCAGCGAGGTTAAGGCAGATTTTATCGAAGTATCAGCTGTATCCGCCAAAAAGGCTGACGTCGAAAAGGTAATTGAGCGAGCACGACAAAATTGGAATCTACACATTCGCACTATCCTATTTGTCGACGAAATCCACCGTTTCAACAAGGCCCAGCAGGACGCCTTTTTGCCCCACGTCGAAAGTGGTCTAATATCACTAATTGGCGCCACGACTGAAAACCCTTCGTTCGAGGTTATTTCGCCACTAATATCTCGTTCGCGCGTCATCGTCTTAGAACAGTTATCGCCAGATGACATTAAAACCATATTGCGTCGAGCCATTGCCACCGAGAAACTCGAGGGGCGAGTTACCGAAGAGGCAATTGATGATTTGGCCAATCTGGCTCACGGAGATGCTCGCTATGCCCTGGGCGCATTAGAAATGGCCGAGGACTTAGTCGACGACAAGCAACAAATCACCCCCGCCACCATTGAACAGGCGATCGGACAAAAGCTACCTCGCTACGACAAGAAAGGCGACGGTCATTACGATATTATCAGCGCCTTTATCAAATCGATGCGTGGTAGCGACGAACGGGCGGCACTGTATTATCTCGCTCGAATGATTCAAGCTGGCGAAGATCCCAAATTCATCGCTAGACGAATGGTGATTTTTGCTAGCGAAGATATTGGGCTAGCCGGTAATGGAGCCCTGGGATTAGCATTGAACGCCTTTATGGCCATTGAACGAGTTGGCCTACCCGAGGGTGGTATCATTCTATCTCATGTCACCGTCGCCCTATGTCGATCTAAAAAATCTCGCGAATCCTATGATGAGTGGATGACCGCTAGTCGTCTAGCTGAACAATTTCCCGACAGTCCTATTCCCCTATCCATTCGTAATGGCGTAACCACGTTAATGAAAAATCTGGGCTATGGCAAGGGCTATAAATGGCAGGCAGGCTACCACCAACCCGGCAGTTATTTACCCGACGAAGTGCAAAATTTTTTAGATAATGGCGGTAAGCCAAAGGAAGGCCCAGTCAATGAGCATGGTCATCAGAATTCAGGTCAAACCTGGTGGAAGTAAAAACGAAGTCTTAAAGTTAGACAGCAACAACTATTTAGTTAGGACCTCCGCCAAGCCAATTGATGGACAAGCCAACTCAGCTGTCATCAAGTTGTTAGCCAAGTATTTCAACGTTCCCAAATCAGCTATCGTCATTAAAAATGGCGCCACGTCACGCTATAAGACCATCGTAATCAACAACTAGTCAGACGATCCAGGTTGATCATTGCGTCTAGATGTGATCAAGTCCCGAATATAGCCACCGGCTGCCACCGAGCCTATTGCACATGATGCAACAGTCGCAATACGACTAGCCCTTTTAGCTATTACACCAACAGCCTCTTGCCCATGGTCAATCAGCATACTAGATGCCACGGCCAACCCTGGCGCCACCCAGCGAGCCACTTCAGCCACTCGACCAACCTGGCTAGTTTTAGGATTATTTTTAACTATAAATCTAGAAATACCATTAGCTGCCCAGCCAACAACCTTAGGACCATAGTTCATCGCCAATTCTTGGCCTGAATACACACCGCTACTATATAGCGTGCCAGCCAACATGATTGCCTTAGCCCCATCAGCCCCAATGTCTAGGTATCGCCCCACCTGATAATTTGCCGTTCTAGTCTGGCGTGCAACAAAGCCGTCCAGAGCATCACAACAGGCACCAACCGCCATTATGCCAAGACCCAAGGCATGGTTACCCTGCGCAAATTGATAGCACCCAGCCGCCTCAAGCCCAAGACCCAATAGGGTTATAGCATTAGCCGGCGTAACGACACCATTAGTTCGTTCAGCCGTTTGTTGCAGTTTCGTCAACTGGCGACCAGCTACTGCGTCCAGCTGCGGCATAGGAATTAGGGCTGGGTCTTCGTTGCTATTATTTGGTGTTTGGTTTAGATTTTTTAGTTTCATCTTTGGCTTTGTCACCCTTTATTCGCTTATTCTCGTCACTCACTAAACTTAGTTGGTTAGCCCGAATCAGTTCAGCCTCATCTAGCTTCTTAACTTCCGCAGCCCTGTCTGTTAGTTTGGTGCACAGGGTCTTTTGTAAATACTTAGTACCACCCAGAATATTCGGCATATCCAAGTTTTGAATTTGCTTAGCCAGACTATTCAGGCAAAGCGGATTGTAGATACTGGCAATCCAGTCTAGGTTGACCATGATATAACGTAGTGTATCCAGGGTTAGTCCATAGGTTTTAGACACTTGGAACTGCATCCAGGGGAAGCCATCACTAGGGTTAGCAATCGCCCACCCAGCCGCCAGCATATATTTGGTTACGTGCATATGGAATAGCTCGTATTCAGCCACATCTAGACCATCTGTTTCATCATCACCACTAACAGTGCGCAGCACCCGTGAGGCCGTAACTGTTTTATCGCAGTCAGCAAACAGTTTTCGTAACCGTGGCGAGCGTGACACACGACAATATTCAGCTAATCTAGCAATATATTCATCAGCCAAGTCAATTAAATAGACTTCATCCAGGTCATACACCAGCGTTTTACCGCGCACTTCCTCGGTGCGCACCGCCGCATCAAATTGTTGTCGCGTAAAATCACTAGTCCGTGGCTTTAAGTCATCTATCTTCTGCACTAGAATTGGATAAGTCTTGTCATCTAATGGCGCACCCAAGAAACCTGCCAATCTAAGATCACTGACGAGCGTTTGGATAGTCGCAGTGTCTAAATCCGTCAGTGTAGTAGCAATACGATATGACGCCCTGCCAACTAATAGAAAAATCTGCATGAGATCTACGGCAGAAATTGCTTCATCCCGAGATTGAGACTGACTCATCTTGTCGGCAACCTTTTTAATTTCGCCAAATTTAGCAATCGTTAAATCGTCTAATGATGAATGCTGAGTTTTATCCTGTTCATTTGACTGCCGAGCGTTATCAGCGGCAGTCTTGCTAGCATCATCTTTGCCACAGTTGTGATTATCCCCGGCACTGTTATCGTGCTTGTCCTTGGCCTGTTTTGATAATTCGACAATTTTGACCTCAGCATTGCGTTCCTGGCCAACCTCTTTTGCATCAGCTTGCCCTGTAGTTGCCGACCGTTTCTTTTGACTGGCTTCTTTTTGCTCAACCAAGCGCTTTGCCACTGCCAGTACTCTACCATCATGGCAATCAATACGATATTTATCTAAATATGTTAGACAATCATCTACACTAGCTAGCGCGACAGATTTATTTAAAAATATCTGGACACTATTTACCTTGGCCATCCGGAAAATTGAACTATCTGACAATAGCTGGCTGGCTGATTTAATGTAGCCATCTTCCTCACCTGGAAAGACTGACTTGGTATAGATAAACAATGCTCCACCATCATTGACGAACAATTTAACGTCATCAGTGCGACCGCCTTGACCAACTATCTCGCCATAAACAATCTGCCGTGATTCAATCGGTAGCGTCACACCGCTGTTATCGGCATCCACAGACTTACGTCGGTTGCGTCGTCGTGACGACCGACTAGTTTTAGATTTATTGGCGTCATCGGACCGTTCAGCAGAGGCAGCCATTTCCTGTCGCATTCGCATTATTTCCCGTAGACCAGCCAAGCCACCCACTACATCGCCAGTGGTCTGGTCAACTATTGGTTGGTTTGAACTACTTGCCTCACTCATAATCTCTATTATTATAGCATATATTTGCCATAACTTCAATAAAAACGTATAATATGCTTATGTCTGATCATCATGGCGACTTGCTAATGACTTGCTTGCGCCCGTTGGCTCATTCAATCTATCGCCTAATCTTCCCTGCTAAAACCGTTGGACTAGATAATTATCGTCGATTACCAGCCGATCAGCCACTTATTGTCGTGGCAAATCACCCCGGGCATCACGACCCCATCCTTTTGATTTCCCGAATCAACCGTAATCTGCATTTTTTAGCTAAAACCGAACTGCTGGACGGCCACTTTGGCTGGTTTTTCAGTCGACTAGGCTTGGTTAGGGTTAATCGCGACAAACACGGTTCAGGACTAGAACAGGCCAAGCGGTACTTGATGGACGGTCACATCATTGCTCTGTTTCCCGAGGGGACAATCAAGTTTAAAACAGTCAACCAGCTATTGCCGTTTAAGCACGGGGCAGTCAAGTTAGCCAATGCCACTGGTGCGCCAATTTTGCCAGTAGCCATCATTGGTCGGCCCCGTCCGTTTTGGTTTCGTCGTTGCAAAATATGTTTTGGGCAAGCCTATCATCCAAACGAGCAACTAGATATCGACCAAGAAACCACTCGGTTGCAGGAAAAAATTTTAGAGTTAATGAAAGCCAACGGCGTTGGTAACGTCGAGATTATACCAGGCAAGCCAGCCCAGAATCCTGGCAAGGAGCCACCAAAACAGGTATAATACCCCATATTATGGCTAAACGACTTAAGGCGCCCTGGCTAAAATCTTATGGTCACCGCAAAAAATCCCTACATTACCCCAACGTTTCTATGTATGATTTGGTTGAACGCAACGCCAACCAGCACCCTCTTGATATCGCCATTGATTATTTTGGCAACCAAATTAGCTATGAAGAGTTAATGCGCCAAACCGATATGGCCGCCCGTGGCTTCAAGGCTCTGGGCATCCAGCGTGGCGACGTTGTCTCTATCTGTAGCGCTAACATTCCCGAGGCTATTTACGCTATTTACGCCGCTAACAAAATTGGTGCGGTCGCTAATATTTTTCACCCCCTATCAGCCTCGGCTGAGATAGCCCATGCCGTTAATCTAGCCAACAGCAAGTACCTAGTCGCTATTGACGTGGCTTGGCCGGCTATCAAACCAATCATTGATGAAACTAGTCTAGAAAAAGTCATCGTCATTTCGCCAACCGCATCGCTACCGTTTGTATCTCGCACAGGCATGAAAATCGCCTCATTTATTCCATTGCTTCACAAAAAGCAGGAACGACCCCACGGTGACAAGGTCATGTTATGGCCAGAGCTATTGGCGGCTGGTGCTCGCTTCTATGGCGACGTCAATGTCCACACTAAAAGCAAGGATATCGCCGCCATTATCTATAGCGGTGGCACGACCGGGACACCCAAGGGCGTTGCCCTAAGCAACCTAGCTTTTAACTCTATGGCTCTCCAGGTGCTGGCCATGTTCCCTGATTTCGCCATCCCCGGCAATAGCATCTTGGGGATTATGCCCATCTTTCACGGATTTGGCCTGGGCGTCGGCATTCACGCCATGTTCGTCAACGATATGCAGGTTAAAATGTACCCTAAATTTGATGCTAAACGCTTCGATCGCATCCTGCGTCAGGCACAACCCAATCTGTTGGTGGGCGTGCCAACACTGTTCGAGGCAATGTTGCGTAATCGCCACATCAAAAAGCTTGACCTATCGTGCGTCAAACTAGCCATTTCCGGTGGTGACTTATTAAACGACTCTTTGCATACCGAAATCGAAGATTTATTGCGCCACACCGGCAGCCAAGCCAATCTAATCCAAGGCTATGGATTAGCTGAATGCTTATCCGTTTCCTGTGTAACGCCCCACGACATGTATCGACCCAACACCGTCGGCATTCCAGTGCCGGACGCCTTTTATAAAATCGTTGAACCAGACACTGATATTGAAAAGCCAACAGGCGAGTTGGGCGAGATTGTTATCACCGGCCCAAATCTAATGACCGGTTATATCAACAATCAAGAGGAAACCAACAAGGCGCTAAAGTTGCATAATGATGGTCACATCTGGCTGCACACTGGCGACATTGGCTATATGGATAAGGACGGCTTCGTCTACTTTAAGCAACGGCTAAAGCGAATCATTATCAGCAGTGGCTATAATATTTATCCGTCGCAGGTTGAACACGTTATCTGTGAAGTCCCTGAAGTGCTGATTGCCACGGTCGTGGGCATACCCGACAAATATCGGGGGCATATCGCCAAGGCCTTTGTCGTCCTAAAGGACGGCGTCAAACCCAGTGGCGAAATACGCGATAAAATTATGAAACACTGTCGGGCTAAGTTGGCTAAGTTTGAGCTACCCCGACAACTGGAATTTCGTAAATCTTTACCCAAAACAAAAGTAGGCAAAATTGCCTACACCGAGCTAATGGATGAATAACAAATAGAATCAATAAGTCCTGGTGCGCCCGAGAAGACTTGAACTTCCACGTCGCAAGCGACACATGCACCTCAAGCATGCCTGTCTACCAATTCCAGCACGAGCGCATAGATTAATTTTAACACAACGGGTTAAACACAAAACTATTTCATTTTTATGGTAAAGGTTGCCCCGGGGGCGTACTTACCGCTATTGTTCGCAGCTGACACCTTACCACCGAGTTGCTCTGCCATTCGACTAGCCAGGCTTAGACCCAGTCCAAAGCCCTCCGAATTTCGCGATTCATCAGCCCGATAAAATCGGTTGAAAATGTTTGGTAAATCCTTAAGTGCAATACCTGGACCATGATCTCGCACAGAGATACTATTTTTATCGTTGCTAAAAATCTCTATCGTACTAGATGATGGCGAATATTTAACTGCATTGTCCAGATAAATATAGATAATTTCCGATAAGGCATCTTCGTTAGTCGTCAATATAAAATGCCCCACCTGGTTATTTATAGTAATACTCTTAGCCTCGGCTGTATGGCTAATCCGATTAATAGCCGTGTGAACAGCATTGCTGACATCGACAGGCTCCTTCTCCAGCTCGTTTGAACCACTAAGCTTTAATAGCGTATCAGTTAAATGACGCAACTTATCTATCTCCTCTAGGTTACTCTGTAATTGTTCACGATAATCATCTTTTTTCGCGTCCTTATCTCGCAATAGAATTTCATTCTCCATTCGCATTGTCGCTAGCGGCGTTCTCAGCTCGTGGCTAGCGTCTGATACAAATCGCGTTTCGTCGTCCATCGCCCTCTCAATCGGCTTTAACGTCCATCTAGCCAACAGATAGGACAAGGCTAGTCCAATAATCAACATATTAACATTGACCAAAATTAAACTTGTCCAGACCTTGGACTCAACATCATTCGCCCGACTTTTGTAAACCTTAGTAAAATTCTCGTCGACACGAAGCTCCCGGAAGATACTGGGGACTTCGTAGGGACGTTTTATCTCGCCAACCGTCACTGCCCCTAGGCACACCGAGAATGAGATAGAGATCACCATAATGACAATCGTGTAGATTGCCGTTAGCTTCAGGGTAGCCTTATCGAATATTTTCAATACTACAGAACTCCTATTGTTCTAACTCTAATCTGTATCCAAAACCGCGCAAAGTATGGATTAAATCTGGGCCAGCAAACGGCTTGTCAATCTTGCGCCTAAGTGATCCAATATACGCCTCGACAGTGTTGGGTAAAATATCAGCATCAAAGTCCCAAACGTGACCAATAATCTTGTCCTTACTAAGAGTGCGCCCCTCGTTACGCATTAAGTATTCCAACAATGCATATTCGGTCGAGGTAAGCTTAATGCGCTTTTTGCCTCGACGAACCTCTAGTCGCTCGGTATCAAGAGTTAGATCACCCACCTTTAGAATGTTGTCGACTGATTCAGTTGGTCGACGGAACAATGCCCGCATTCGGGCCAATAGCTCCTCAAAACTAAACGGTTTAACCATATAATCATCAGCACCGGCATCTAGACCCTCAATCCGATTGCGAACCTGACCTTTGGCCGTCAAAATAATGATCGGCGTTTTGATCCCTTTACTGCGAACTTCTCGGACGATCTCGACGCCTTCCTTACCCGGCAACATTCGATCAATAATCATCAGATCGTATTCACCGTGCAGTGCAGCCGACAGACCTTCGTTGCCGTCGTTGCAGATTTCAACGGCGTAATTTTCCTGCTTTAACCCTCGACCCAAGGCGTTAGCTAGTTTTAATTCATCCTCAATAACTAGTATCTTCATACTCCCCCTTGTCTTACGTATACCTATACCAATATTATATGCATACTTCCTGAAAAATAGCCAACAAAAAACACAAAATAAAAGACGAGGGGTGGCCCGGTTTGGACCACCCCTATTAACCCTTTAGGTATAGCGACAGATGTCGCAAGGTACGTAGCGCCTAGGCGCTACAAGCGTCGGAACAGTTGACGCAGACGCCGGGCATGACGACTGTTGACCCGATAGGTTTCCACCTGGTCGGTCGGCATTGCTGCATCCAAGACCAAGGCAGACAACTGACCACGCAAATCGTCACCAACATTGCGCAACCAGTCTACGACGTCGCAATTCTTGCCCAGTCGCGACAGGCAGTAGTCCTGCCAACCTCCATGCAGGACGGCCAGCTGGCACGTCCCAGCATCAAGATCACACAGAGCAAACAGCTCGTTGAGTCCATTGGGATGATTGGACAGATCGTCAAAAGCCTGCTTAGCGTTAAGCAACAACTGATCATCGCGACGAACACGAGCGACAGCCTCAGTACGCCGACGGAAAGCTTTCGACATCGACCCCAGCCGCAACAGCACCAGATTCTTACTGGGCCGATCGCCCTTACTCGACAGCGCCTGAGTCGGCTGTTCCATTGTCAAGGTGCTCATAATCGCACTCCTTAAAACAGGTGGCCCGTATTGACCACGTATCTCATTGTATCACATCTTTTCAATTTTTGTCAATGCTCAAATACGCAGTATGGGGGATGGTCTGACGACCATCCCCCATAAAGTCCCGGTAGTTACGTTGGCTAGCAGATCTGATAGGTATCCCGGAAGGCCTCGGCCTCGATGCGGTAACCCGCACCGGTCGCCTCGTCCTCGACAATCAGGACGTCACCAGCGACCGCGAAGCAGTCGCTACCCCACGGCTCGTGGACGTTCAGCTGCTTGCCGTCGGACAAACCGGCGTCGATCAGACGCTGATCGTTCAGCAGCTGATCGGTCACCAGAACCGCTCGACGGTGATCCGGCTTCGACCAGCACGCCCGATAGGACAGTCCAGCCTCAGACAGGTCGTCCAGCAGCGGACGAATCCGCTGGTAGGCGTCGGGGTCGCGATCGACCAGGTAGTTGCGCAGGTCGCCCGCAAGAGGCTCACCCAGCATACCCTCGAGCTTGTCCTCGGCGACGCAATAGGCGTCGACGTAGACACCCTTCGTCGTCGGTGCGATCAGCGGCCTGACGATCAGATGCCACGACACCTTGTAGGTATCGCCGTCCGGGTGCTCCTGCGTCCGAACCCTGTACACACCATCCTCGACGAAGACGGTCGAGCCCAGACCAGTGCTGGGCAGGTCGCACAGCGGCCCCATGTCGACCATCAGTACCTCGATCTTCTTGACCGGCACGATCGGGCCGACCCTGAACGCCAACATGTTGTCCTGCATGACGTCGTTAGCGGTCGGACCGTCAACCTCGTACGCATAGTCCAGCTCTGCCATGTAAAACCACCTTTCGGTTCGACGTCGCCAGCCCCTATGGCTAGCGATCGCATGAGTAATATTGTATCATATATTACGCATATGTCAATACATACATACTTATTTACATTAAGCGTCAACGACGCCTCATAAAGTAGATAGCCACCACTAATGCTGCAATGCTAGTTAAGCCAATAATCCACCAAAAATCAGCCACTGTGCCGCCCCCGGGTAGGTCAACATTCATGCCAAATATACCAGCTACCACAGTCGGAATGGTCATCACCACTGTGATAACCGTCAATAGACGCATTGTCGCATTCAACTGACTATCCATCATTGCACGATACGAATCTCGCAAATTAGTAATTGTTCTAAGCTGTGACTTACACCTTGCAACCAACTGCTCCAGGTCAATTGATAAGCCCTCTACCATATCAGCATCGTTATCAAATAGTTTTAGTGCCTTGCTGTTAAGCAGTTTTTCCAACGCCGTATTCATAGGCACTAACGCATCTAAATAATCGTTTACTTTACGCTCGTTTTCGGTAAAAATTGCCACATCACCAACCCGAATATTGGATACGTCCAGCATAATTGCCCGCATACGTCGGTTAATAATTGCCAACTGTCGCTCGTACTGTTCAACAATTGCCCCAATAATTGCCAGGAATAGTTTACCGCGTTGAGTTGTCGGTATTCGGTCGTGTTCCACAAACGGCTGCCACAACGAGCCTAAATTGTCACGACTAACTGTCACTAAATAACGGTCGCTAATGGCAAATAGAATTGGCGTCGTAAAACCACCTAACTCATCGTTAGTATCGGGCAACCTAGCAATGTAATACGTCCAAACTTCATCGCGCTCTAGACGGGGTACCTCATAGGGATCTAGGGCATCGCGTAGCGTATCCTCATCCAACCTTAGGCTAGTCAACCACTGTAAATTAGCCTCGGTTGGCTTTTCGGATTTGATCCAGCAACCGGGCTGCAATTTCGCCTGTTTCTTCATGCGTGGGCTTTGAATAGTTGAGCGATAATATGAAATCATAGCTATTAAAAATAGTATGCCAATATCAGCATACATAAATCAACACTGGCATGGTGGGCAGAAAGAGACTCGAACTCCCGACCTCCACAGTGTGAATGTGGCGCTCTAGCCAGCTGAGCTACCTGCCCATTTTACCCTATAAAAATGGTGGAGCATACCAGATTCGAACTGGTCACCTCTTCGCTGCCAGCGAAGCGCTCTAGCCAAATGAGCTAATGCCCCATATCCTGAAATGGTGGGTCGCAAGAGGCTCGAACTCCTGACCTCCTCGGTGTAAACGAGGCGCTCTAGCCAACTGAGCTAGCAACCCACATCGCCAGTTACAGTAATGATAATACCACATCATTGAGTTATTGCCAAAAGTCGTATTGGTTGTTCATGATAGAATGTCTATATAAGATGACTTCATTTCGTGGTCTGCATAGGCTGCGGAACTGGAGTCATCTTTTTAGTTTTATTCGGCAATCGTTTAGTTATAGTTCCCTGATAAATCGAATGGTTATATAATGGATCTTGTTCTATTTCACTTGATACCAATGTTATAGTTCCCTGATAAATCGAATGGTTATATAATTGGTCAATCGCCATATATTCTAGGACTTGGGTTATAGTTCCCTGATAAATCGAATGGTTATATAATGTCGTCGGATACTGGCTGGCAATATCCTATGTTATAGTTCCCTGATAAATCGAATGGTTATATAATATAGCAATAGGTGTCTTACCAAAAGGTGAAGTTATAGTTCCCTGATAAATCGAATGGTTATATAATCTAGAGTTTACTATTGCGCTAGTGAGCGACGTGATAGTTCCCTGATAAATCGAATGGAAATATAA
>CALXTC010000010.1 GCA_944391325.1 uncultured Candidatus Saccharibacteria bacterium
GTTATGACTCTAATGGACGTCGAGTTGCCGGTGGTTGGTTTACCCTAGGCAACTCCTCCTACAACTTTGATGCCAATGGCAATGCCCATCCATTCTATGAGCGGGGTCAAGGTGGTGGTGAAGTAGGTACTGCCTATGGTCTGGCTCAGTTAGCTGTGAGGGTAGCCCCTACTGCGGATGGAGTTAGGAGTCCTATATATGTTGAACCGGGAGGCCAGTTCAATAAAGTGGATGATCCCGATGCGCAGGAATATATACATGTCATGGAGATTGTAACCGAGAGATTTACTAACGATGGGACTGGTAGCAATACAGCATTAGCCTCGTGTGTTCAAGCGGTCGCTCATTTGGCTCGAGCTACTGTTGATCCTGATATGCGCATGCTGACGCCACAGGACATTCGAACATATCTTGAGAATAGTCCTCGTTGGCAATATGTTGGAGAAGTTCCCGCTGGTACTCCGTTGGACAGCGCTGGTCTACAACCTGGAGATATCTTGGATGCCAGAAATCAGCATACTGCAATGTATGTGGGGAATGAGCTTGTCCGCCAACGTTTTCCTAACTCTAACGCCAATACTTACCAAGCCAGATACCATGGCAGACACTACCCGCACTTAGAGTATGATGAAACAGCGGAATATACATGGTCAGTGTTTCGATACACCGGCGTACGCGGTAATACTACGCATCCATATATAAATGTGTGGAAATTCCTAAATGGCCAGCCTGAGTCAGCCTGGAACCTAGGGCATGTCTAAATGTGATAGTGCGTTATCGCTCGACAATATATTCTGCTTACGATAAAATAATGACAAAATAGGAGGGAACAGTAATGAGTGAAGAAAAGCCAGCAGTAATTATCTATAGTACTAATTGGTGTGCCTATTGCAAGATGGCACGGCAATATCTAATGGGTTTAAATGTCTCCACGGTTGAAAAGAATATCGAGGAGGACGAGGCGGCTCATCAGGAGTTAATGGACAAGATCGGCGGGAACTTCCGTGGCGTGCCAGTCATTGATATTAATGGTGATATTATTCTAGGCTTCGATCGAGCTAAAATTGATGACAGCCTAAAGAAATTTGGCTACGTGAGTTAGTCTGCTAAAATATCGTCACCGTTAGAAAATGGCTCGTGGATGTAGCCTGAGTTGAGCGGCTGAACCGGTTGCTTGGCCTGGCTCCATCAGCTGCTCTATGGAGAGGCTATTTTCTGAGCGCCTGTCGATATAGTTCAACGACTTTCTCGGTTTGTCGTTTTTCTGTTAAATCGCCAGCCAGCTCTATTGAACGCTGGCTAAATTTTTTGTATAGCTTTGCGTTAGACAGGATTTTAATAATTTGCTCGGCAAAGTCATCTGGATCATCCCTAGCAACTAGGCCATTACCATTTTCCTCGAAAGCGGCCGGGGCTAGGGGGTCGCACAGAACAATCGGTAATCCGCCATAAGCTGCCTCGGTGACTGTTAATCCCTGTGTATCGGTCAGCGATGGAAAGGCATAGATCTTGCTAATGGCATTAAGAATGCCAACTTGATTGCGGTTGTATCGACCAGTGAAGATAATATTGTCGCGAGCGGAACTTTCCAACGCCATCTTTTCTAGCGTTGCTCGATACTCCCAGTCGCCAGCGTAGACTAGCTTGGCCTGGGGCCGTTTAGCTATGACCCGTTCGATGGTGGGTATTAGCAATTTTAGATTCTTTTCCTGACCTAGTCGTCCGTAGTAAATAATTATCTCGTCGCCGGTATTGATGTTATAGGTATCGCGAAATAAGTCGATGTCATCTGAACTGACGGTGGGCGGTGGATTAACGCCAGTGGGGATAACGCTAAGGTTTAGCTTGACATTATTGCGCTCGGCAATAGCGGTTAATTGGTTGGCGGATTTTTGACTAACGGCAATGACGGCATCGCAGGCTTGATACCATAGAGCTAGCATTGCCGCAACTAACCGTTTACCCCAATTTTCATCACCTTTTTTAAATGCGTACAATGTAGCGAAATCTAGTCGTTGCTTGGTTGTCATTTCGACGGCTGCTGGCATTAAGGCGCACATTGCGGCATAGCCAACCTTGAGCAAGCGATAATTATCGGAATATTCATAAGTGTCGGTGCAGTGTTGTCCAATCAGTGCCGCACCTGTTTTGCGAGCAGCGTAACAACAAAACAGAGCCATTTGTCCGGCAGTGAAAAAATGCAGAATGTCTATTTTTAATTCCCGAACTTTGTTTAATAGATGTGGTGGAAAGAAAACTGATAGTTGCCCTTCCTTGAAGCCAGCACCACGGATGGTCGGGAAGTGAATTAGGTGGTCATCGCGCTCGTCAACTTCGGCTACTTGATTCAATAAATTGGCCGAAGGGGCAAAAACATAGACCTCATGTCCCATAGCCTCTAGCTCGCGCCTGGTGACGTCAACAACTACGACTACGCCATTTTGGGCGGGTCGATAAGTATCGGTAAATAGACCAATGCGCATAAATTTACTCTATTTTAGCACTAACTTTGTGGTTAGACAGATAACTCCTGTCGGTATAGTTTCATTAATTGTTTGCCGATGGTTTTAGAGTCATATTTCTCGGCTAATTGCTTGGATTTTCTTTGCCCATCGGTATAGAGATCGTCGTCAACCATGAATCGTCGGATTAGCTCGGCAAAATCTTTTTCGTCGCTACGCGTGACTAGATCGCCAAAAGTAGCGTCGTAGTCGTGAATGTTGCGGACAATGACTGGCATGCCGCAGGCTGCGCCCTCAATAATGGCCAAGCCAAAGGTTTCCTGGGCTGATGGCATGAACATCAAGTCGCCAGTTTTCATATATAACCTGGCTCTCTCTAAGGAAATAACGTCAGTAATTAGGACGTTATCGGGGGCGTGCTTTATCTGGTGGCTTAGTTTGGCATAGCCAGCCCCAGCGGCTTTAAAGGGAATGCCACCAATCCAAATAAATTGCACGTCAGGCAACTTGTCGGCGATGTCAATAAAAGTGTCAAATCGTTTGCGTGGTTGAATTTGGCCATTGCCAATGATAATAAACTTATCGTCACTCAAGCCTAGCTCCCGGCGACAACGTCGCTTTTCAGCCTGGGTATTTTTGTATTGATTGGTATCGATTGAGTTTGGCAAAACAACAATCGGTCGTTTAACGCCTAGGCGCAGCAGTTCTTTTTCGGTGTACGGCGATACGGCTATAACTAAATTAGCCCGATTATAGAACCAGCGTAAGTAATATTTAAATGCATGTATCCAGACCTTGGCGCCAACAATTGAGCCGACCAAACTATCTGGTACAACATGGGCGCTAACAACTTTTAATCCACCCTTGCGTGATAGCAGGCGTCGTAAACTAAAAAAGCCAAAGGTGTGGATGTGGGTAATATCGGTAGTTGATTTAGGCTTATCGTTAACTAGTAACTTAACGTCTGGTTGTGACTCAAGGATGTGACGCATCTCCAGATAGGCGGTGTGAACGCCGTGCCCTTGAACAGTGAATTCGCTCTCAGAAACCAGGTTGATTACCAACTTTTTCATCTGTGACAATTGTATCACAATGATATAATGGCAATGATGAAATCTGTTACTCGGCGTGGGCACAAAACCGCCCAAAAGAATCAGCAGCAATCAGCCATCGTTAATCGACGAGCCAGCTTCGACTACAGCTTGTCTGATAAGTTAATTGTTGGTTTGCAACTAACTGGCGCAGAAACTAAGGCGGCTCGGCTGAATCACGTTAGCTTAAAGGGCGCCTACGTAGTGCCAAAACTCAATCAGCGAACTGGTCGCAATGAATTATTTCTAATTAACTCTTCCTTTACTCTTAGCAATAACGCTCCTCGTGGTAGTGGCCAAAGTCGGACAACTGTTGACACTAGTCCGCGTCGTATTCTGGCTAGTCGACGGGAAATTGACCGTCTATGTGACAGTAAACAGTCGGGTATGACCATCGTCCCATTGCGCCTACTGACAAGTGGTCGTTATGTGAAGCTGGAAATAGCCCTAGGTAGAGGCAAAAAGCAGTACGATAAACGAGATAGCATTAGAAAGCGAGATAGTGCTCGCGAGGTTGGTAAATTGGTTAAAAGTTATCGGGTATAGCATAAGTATAATATGCTAGAATAAGGTTATAGTAGATAAGCCCTAGGAGGAAGAATGAAGGAAGAGCATAAACACACTAAAGACAACGTTAAAAATAGCGTAGTGGAAAAACCAGTCAATAACGACGTAGCCACTGCTGTTGAGCAAACTGAGTCAGCTGAACAGTCGGCGACTACTCAAGAGTCAGCGCCGACTCCATCAACTCCACCAACTCCGGTTGCTCCAGTTGGCCCGGTGCCAGTACCTGGCCCAGTGCCGCCTCAACCACAGGCTGGTCCCGCTGTGCCGCCACCACAGATGGCGCCTAATTATGCCTACGGTTACTATGGCCAACCAGGCATGATGCCACAACCAAACCCAGAGAGCGAATTTAAGGGGCTGAAGGGCTGGCTAGCCTTTATGATGGTAGTGATGTTCCTAAACGGTATTAGTTGTCTATTCCTGTTTGTTACCTGTTTGTCATCGATAGTGGGTGGTCGAGTGTATGTTGATGATGCCGTGGGGGTAATCCTATTGCCGATTCAAGGCATTGTAATGTTGGTCGCTGCCATCTTTATTGGAATGCGCAAACGGGTCGCTAAATCCGTTGCTCAGTGGGCGGTCGTAACAGCAGCGGCTGTTTCAACCATTGTCAGCATAGTTGATCTGGCTACTCAGCTTAACTCTCGATCATCACTTTATTATCTAGTTTCTGCAAACACCTCGTCAATTATCGTGATGAGCGTTGGGCTGATGATCTTGCAGATAGTTGTTTACGCCGTCATTATCATTTACTTGCAAAAGAGTCGTCGAGTTAAGGCGACGCTAGTTGAGCCATAACATGAGGCTAGCTTCGTGGAACGTTAACGGCTTAAGGGCCGTAATGAAGAAAGGTGCGCTGGTTAGCTTCTTGGCTAGTCAGCAGCCTGATTTACTCTGTCTGCAAGAGGTGAAGATAAAGCCTGAACAGGTTGATTTTACTGTTCCGGGATACCAGCTGATACTTAACAGTGCTGAGCGAGCTGGCTATGCTGGCACTGGCGTATTAATTCGTGATGATGTATACAGCCAGATTGATACAAAGAACATTCTGCGAAATTTACCATCCGAGATGGTGGATGATTTCGCTATGCAGTCGGATCAATTCGGCAGTCCTAACGATGAGGGGCGAGTGTTGGGGCTAGATTTGGGCGACTATTATTTGATAACGGTCTACACACCTAATTCTAAATCCGATTTAAGTCGGCTGTCGCTACGTTATGAGAAGTGGGATCCTGCCTTCTTGGCCTACATGAATGAACTGCGCCAGATCAAGCCGGTTGTTTTTTGTGGCGACTTAAATGTGGCATATCGGGAGATTGACCTGGCCAATCCAAAGCAAAATATCGGCAAGCATGGTTTTACTGATCAGGAGCGGCAGGGTTTCGGCAATATTATTCGGTCGGGATTTACCGATAGTTTCCGTAAAGTTCATGGTGACGAACCTAATCAGTACACTTGGTGGTCACACTGGGCTAGGGCGCGCGAGCGGAATATTGGTTGGCGGATTGATTACTTTTTGGTTGATGATCGATTAGCACCAGACATTATTGGTGCCTCAATTTATCCTAGTCAGATGGGGTCTGACCATTGTCCAATCAGTGTGGAGATAAAATAGCCGAATGAACGACTATTGGCGTAAGCAGCAACCTGGTAAACCAATTTACGACGATGTGCTATGGAGTAAACCAGAGCGACGTGACCAGTCGGGGCGGCTTACTATAATTGGTGGAAATAGCCGTGGATTTTGGTCAGTGGCTTCTGCCTATCAGGTGGCAAAGCGAACTGGCGTCGGCGATATACGAGTAATTATGCCTGACGCGCTGAAAGCTAAATTACCTGCTCAGGTTCGTTTGCAGATGGACGATCTGGTGCTCGTTCCATCGAACCCTAGCGGTGGACTGGCTCTTGCGGCACAGAAAAATTTGAATGTAGCAGCCAGCTGGTCTGGTAATTTATTGTTTATCGGCGATAATGGGGCGAATTCTGAAACTGCCCAGCTGTTACAAAAATTCTTATCCGACCCAGATTATTTTGATACGTCTACCACGTTGGCTCGTGACGCTGTTGATTTGATTGTGTATGATGCTGAATCAATTTTGGCACGTCCTCGGTGCTGTCTTGTCGTTAGCTTGGCGCAGTTACAAAAACTAGCCCGAGCTGTTTATTATCCACGAATGATCACCTTTAGTCAGGGTGTCAAACAAGTAGCGGAAACGTTACATAAATTTACGACCACTTATGCGGCTACGATTGTGTTATTTCATGACAATAATTTAATTGTGGCTCATGATGGGGTGGTTGTTAGTCAGCGTTTTGACGAACCTATGCGGGTCTGGAATGGCGAAATTGCCACCAGGGTGGCGAGCTGGCTAGTCTGGCAACGCAATCCAGTAAAGGCGATTGCTACTAGTTGGGTTGAGCTATAGAGCTTGTGGTATGGTATAATGTAACTGATTAGCTGAAGGTTGGTAGTGAGAGTAGATTGACGTGATTATGGGGTCTGGTGACGGCGTAAACAACGATATAAAGGGGCACTCTAGGTCAAGAAAAACTATTGCGATGACTACGATTTGCGTGGTTGTAATGGTTGTGATTATTATTGTCGGTGTTTTTCTATATATCCGACATAACAACAATGTTAGGCGCGATGACTATCAATCAGCTTTATCAACAATAGATTCTAGTCGAGCTAGCATCATTGAGCAAATGCAGCAAGTCGCCAATTCCTTTGGAACGATAAATAGTCTTGCTGACGCAGATGTGAATTATGATCATTTAATGCAACAATCCTCCGGTGCTCAGCAAACTATCGGTAGTCTGAGGTCGGATTTGGCAAACATAGTCTCGCTTAATGACGGAGGGATCGCTGAGTATAACGAGCTAGCGGATAGGCTAGATAGCCTAAGTGTTTTGCTAGGTGATGTTAATTCGTATTATCAACTAATGATTGATTCGTCTGCCGGGTCGCAATCATTGGCTAAATATAATGGCAATTATCGTCAACTGAATGCTGAACAATTAAGTGATTGTTTAGCGGCAATTGATGCTATGTTAGTTCCAGTCAATTATATTGATATGTCAACCGATATTATGTCGGCAGTAGTCGATAATTACTATCAATCGTATAGTGCTCTGCGTGAATATATTCAGTCAATTATTGATGGGCAAGAGGATATCAGCAAGCTGGAGAATTCGGTTGGCTTATTTAACGGTTATCTTAGTGCGATAGATCAGGCTGGTGTCGACCTATCTAGTCGTATTGACGCAACAAACGAGGCTATTAATAATTTAAGAGTATACCTAGGTGGTGTGGACAGTGAAGTCTAACGGATGTCGAAATCGAATTGTGAAATTCAGTCTACCACTTGTTTTATTGGTGGCGTGCATATTTTCGCTAGGTTGGTCAACGGTGTTTAGCCGTCCTGTATCGGCGGTTCATTATTGCTACACCTACGAAACCAACTGTGAACCAGGACTAGATCTTAGTGGTGGTTCGTTAGTACAGGGAACGATGGGCTATCACATGGTTGATAAAAATGGGAACATAAAAAATGATGGTGAATATATCCAGCCGTACATGCATTTGCGAATCACCACATATAAACATCATAGCCTAGGTTGCTATACTAATACGCGCGGACAAGGATATTTGATTCGGAAGGTCTATAGTGCTGTATTTGAAGCACCTGACGGTAGCAAGGTTTATGCTAGTTACCCCGGCGGTTCGTTTCGCTTGCCAGGTGACTATTACGGAGCCATAAATGGAGTAACTATCAAATTTAACTCGATCAGCAAATATAAGCTAAAGGCCAATACATACTACACTCTGTCGGGCTCCTATGACCGCAAACATATTTGCTCGATCGACTACGATGCTCCAGTAAAAGCTACATCTGTGTATTATGAACGCACTGATGAGTGGACCATTAACGGTCAGTCATATGCTGGCAATCAGGGGCGAGTAAATGGCAATAATAGCAATGCCAAGGATAGAAAACAGGGTTGGAACGCCATCCAAAAAATGCGCCCTGGCGATCGTCTGTACTGGGATCATGATTTGCGCAACTCTAGTAATGACGATATGAGTACCGATGTGACCATTAATATAGATAACGCTGTTTACTTATTGGATAATGGCGAGCAGCTGTCGTTTGACTCAAACCCCTCTGGGATCAAAAAACATGGCAAGGCCGACGAGTTGTTTTACGTTTACCACAACGGTGCTGGGCGGAAAATTACTCAAAATGATGTTGGACATCGACTATGCCAACGTATAGCCTGGCAGAAGAAAGCTTGGAATGATAACGGGTGGGGTACTTCGTCGTGGGCCTGTGCCACCATTCCCTACCACTACCCAGGCCGCCAAGGCACCAATGAACCCAGTAACCAATTCAGTGACTGTACTCAAACAGGCACCTGTCCTAATACAACCCCGAAGGGTGGTATCCAACTATCCACCAGCGTAGCTG
>CALXTC010000011.1 GCA_944391325.1 uncultured Candidatus Saccharibacteria bacterium
AAGTCCGTCAACCGACGATCGTTGACTCGGATTGTGAACATATCGTCAGTTGCGCCAAAGTGCGTCAAGATGTCATGCGACATATTAATAATTTCTAATTCGGCATAAGTATTAGCAATGCCAAAGACATCCAGGTTCAATTGCCAGAACTCTCGCTCGCGCCCGTGCTGTGGTCGCTCGTATCGCATAAAATTGGCAATTGAATACAGCCGAGCTGGCATTGGCATTTCCTGTCGACGAGCTGCCACCATACGAGTAATCGATGGTGTCATTTCTGGGCGAATTACCATCTGGCGACCACCCCTATCCACAAATGAATAGGTCTGATCATTGACGATTTCCTCGCCGCTTTTAGCCGCATAAACATCTAGCGGCTCTAGTAGTGGCGCCATATATTCCTGGTAACCATATTTTTCGGCTACCTGCCGCCAACCATTAAAGATATAATTACGCAGCCGCATGTCACTAGGATAGAGGTCGCGTGTTCCCTTATAACTAGATAATTTTAGACTCATTTCAGATATTATTCTAACACAACAGCAGTTTACATAACGACAAAAGCCGCCCCACTCGCAAGCGGGACGGCTAGTGTCTGCCTGGGTAAATACCTGTATTTGAGTTTCATTTTTCACCCTACGCAAATGCAAGCGCCAGGCCTCGTGGCTTCTCGACAGCACATTGCGTCGATGGACGACCGCAGCCCTGGCAGTTGGACATTAATAGTAGATCCGGTTCTTCACCTCCAACATAAACAATCGTTGGCTTTACCTTAGGTTGCAGCTCATCGGCAAAGTTTTGCGCTCCATGTCGCTGACCTGGCCGCCTATCGTAGCGGACTCGCCCCTCCTCGTTAAAGGCAATGTGCGCATGCTCATCGGATATTGCATCAAAGGCGTAAAGAACATTGCAGACCGGAACATCGGGGTCAAAAACAATCCTAACGTCCCGATAACTAGTAATTCCAAGCTGGCCTTGCAGTACGTCAATAACGCCCTTATTATCCGGGTCAACTCGCAAAAGGCTATATATTCGCCTCAGAACACGCTGCGACGCCAAATCAAGCTCGGACTCCAGTTTTTTCATTTTATCGTCAAGCTCGACGATAACTTCATCGGACAAATATACATCCCGCTTAGCATCTTGGTAGTCCTTTTTGGCCTCCGACATTACACTCTCACATTTGGCGTACTCCTCACCATAACGATAGCTACGCCACTCCCTGTGTTTGGCCGGGTCACCACGAGCACCAGCTGGATGCGCCGCGTTAAACAGCTCAGTCTGCCGCTTCTTAACGGCGTTAAACCTGTTGTTGGCACGTTGCAGCTCTTTACCGGCACGCTTTTTGACTCCTTGCTTTCGATCGCGCTCAGACTTCTCAGCCCTCAATTCAGACTCAACTTCGCTAAGACTCCTCTCTATCCGGGCCTCGTCTTCTAGAAGAATCATCAGATCATCATCGACACTGCACACAGATATCACCCTTTCATATCAACAGACAAAAAGAACGTCGCAACTGCGATCAAAACATATTATGACAGATTATGCACATAAATGCAATAACTAAGATCTTACTTGCGCCATGGACTATTGGATAAGTCAGAATAATTTGACGACAGAACAATCGCCGTGCGAGCTGGCAAATACAGCTCGACAAATTCCTGATCGCCATCACGCTTGCCAGAGTAGGTCATCTCTGTATCAATTCGGTTAAATCCACCGAATTTCACATCATCGGTTGATAAAATTATCCTATAATCTCGACGTGGCGCTGCAACATGGCAACCAGTGTACGACTCAGGCGAAAAGTTAAAGGCAAAGACCAACCCGCCCCTAACGAACGAAATGATTTTTCGACTCTCATCAGTACGAACATAGGTAAAGTCACCTAATTTCATGTTGCCCACCACGCCAAGCATAGCCCGGTCAAAATTATTTAATAGACCATAACGTAGCGTATCATCATCAACCAGATGCCATTGCCGACGAGCGTATTTATATGACCATTTGTTGCCCTCACGCGGGAAATCAATCCACTCAGGATGGCCAAACTCATTACCCATAAAGTTCAAGTAGCCACCAGCATTGGTACTAGCCGTCACTAATCGAATCATCTTGTGTAGTGCGATACCCCGATCCACCACTAAACTTTGGCTATCACGACTCATTGCATCATACATCGCCTTGTCCAATAGTCTAAACAAAATAGTTTTGTCGCCCACCAGGGCCTGGTCATGACTTTCAGCATAATTAATCGTCTTCTCCTCGGGGCGATGAGAGGTCAGCTGATGGAATAAATTACCCATATTCCAATCCTCGTCTCGTTGGTCCTTTAGCATCTTAATCCATAAATCAGGGACACCCATGTTAAAACGATAATCAAAACCTATTCCGCCCTCGTTTTGTGGGGCTGCCAACCCCGGCATGCCCGACATATCCTCGGCAATAGTAATTGCAGTCGGCTTGACATCATGAATCAGCTCGTTAGCCAAATTCAGATACACCATTGCCGATTGATCAACGTTACTGCCGAAATAATCATCATAACTAGTAAAGGCCTGCTCTAGCCCATGATTGCGATACAACATGCTAGTTACACCATCAAAACGAAAACCATCAAAATGGTATTCATCTAGCCAAAATCGCACGTTAGATAACAGAAAGTGACAAACCTGCGACTTGCCGTAATCAAACAAACGGGAGTCCCAGGCCTGGTGATTCGTGCAATGAAAATACTGCGTCAAAGTGCCATCAAATCGACTTAGACCCTCGGCCTCATTTTTCACAGCGTGGGAGTGAACCAAGTCCATAACAACTCTCAGCCCCATTTTGTGGGCGGTATCTATCAGATGCTTCAGTTCATCTGGCGTGCCAAAACGTGAGCTCTCGGCATAAAAATTAGATACCTGATAGCCAAAACTACCATAATAGGGGTGCTCCTGAATTGCCATTAGTTGAACTGTGTTGTAGCCCAAATCCTTAATTCTAGGCAGCACCTCTTTTTCAAATTGTGAATAAGTTGAAACAGCCTCGCGATCGCCCGACATGCCAATATGCGCCTCGTAAATTAGAGCTTCGTCGGGTCGAGGTAAATCAACGGTGCTTTTCCAAATATATGGTTTATCTGGGTCCCAGACCACGGCATCGAACAACTTCGTTTGAGGATCTTGTACAACATAATTAGCATATGATGGTAGTCGCTCAGCATTACCACCCTTCCAGTGAACGTGTAGTTTGTAGTGGTCTAAATGCTTTAATGTGTTGGGTGGCAATCGCAATTCCCAGTCACCGTCACTACCAAGCAGGCGTTTTAATTCATAGATAGATTGGTCCTGCCACTTAGTGGCTTCGCATATCAGAAAAATCTTGGTTGCATTAGGCGCCCACTCCCGGAATACCCAGCCTCCATCTGATGTCTTGTGTAAGCCATAGTATAAATGGCCTAGGGCAAATTCCGCTACCGTTAGCCCATCAAGAATTCGTTGGCGTTGCTCGGCAATATATTGCTGGCGCTGCTCAAGCTTTGGGCGATATGGCTCCAACCATGGATCAGCATCGGCAACAGTTTTTATCTGGCTATGTTTACTATTAGCCCCACTCATATAACCAATATTTTAGCATAAACACTAAAACGTGCCATAAATAAAAAGGGCCCTAGCCCCTAAACAATTGAATAAGTTCTTGGTGCGCGCGAAAGGACTTGAACCTTCACGAGCGTAAGCTCACTAGCACCTGAAGCTAGCGCGTCTACCAATTCCGCCACGCGCGCATATCACAGATAGCAAAACTATCCGTGGATAATTTTAATGAACTAACCTTAACGCGGTCAACGAACAGATTATATCACACCGATTTAGCCACGCAAATTATACTGCGCAAAACACCCCTGTCGATAATCCTGCCTGAGCATCGCCAGAACCTCGTTGCGTGTCAGTTTATCACTTTGTACATCAGTGTTTAAAATGTGATACGGATCAAAAATCTTCTTAACCGATGCCATAACCTCAGCCGTTTCCTTATCATGCTGGGCTCTAGTCCATGGCGTCAGCAGGCGCCCTGATCCATTGCAGCCCGTTAGCGAACCGTCGTAATGATCAACTATCTCAGCTAGCCTATCCATTAATCGAAAGACTATTTGCCGTTGCCCTAGGTTAGCCAAGTTAACAATTGGTCGAACCGAAATCAGTCCAGAACCAAGGTTGCCCCACACCCCACCCTGGACATGATTATGTTCCAGTGCCTTGCGAATCTCATCCGCTGCATCAAAAACATTTTCCGATGGAACCGCTAGATCTGTCGATAGCGGAATTGCCGCTGCGCCTGAATCATTATGGTTAGTAATGGAGGCCACTGAATCATAAATGGTCATAGCCGATTCAATATCTGCTGGGTCAGTAGCGATCATCGCCTCCATAATGCCAACCGACTCCATAATTTTGCCAGCCCGTCGTAGATTACGATTAACGTGCTTGCCATCAAACTCGATAAATAACAAAGCATACGGCAACGATTTGGTTACTCGACCCCATGATGAATAGCCAGTTAGCTCACGAGTTAACGACAGCGTTTCGCCGTCAATAAACTCTAGAGCCGTTGGTTCTAACTCCAGCAATCGGTTAGTTAAATCAGACAAATTTTCGTCACCTGTTAATGCCGCCACGATAATAGCGTCCTCGGACGGCAAATCGACCAAGCGCAAAATCGCCTGGGTCACTATACCCAACGTTCCCTGTGAACCTAAGAATAACGGAGTTAGATCAAAGCTGCCATCATCGCCTCGCACGAGATCTAGCGCATAACAGCTGGCATCCAATGATGGACTATCAGCTAGGGCGCTAACAATATCTGGATTATCCTCGATTAAGCTATCAATCGAACGATAAATCTCGCCCTCTAAAGTCTGTAGGCCCTTTTTCTCACTAAGCTCGCGCCGACTCAGTTTGCCAGTCTGAATAATTTCACCATTAGCCAGGACTACCTCTAATTTATCCACCCAGTCACGCATCGAGCCATATTTAGCAAATTGGCGTCCAGGCAAATTATTGGCTATTGCACCACCAACAGTTGCCACCCGGCTATTGCCACCGTCAACTGGTAAACGCATCCCCTGAGTTGCCACTGCCTGCGATAATGCCTCCAGGGTTATACCAGGCTGGACACGAACCATCCGGTACTTCAGGTCAAATTCCATGATTTGGGCCATATGGGCAGGAAATGACAAGATCGTACCTCGCCCAATCGCTGCACCTGTCGGATCAGTGCCGTTACCACGAGCCGTCAGCGGTAAAACTTGTCCCCGCTCAGCCAACCGCCAAGTAAAGCGAGCGACCTTGCGAACATCGTCGACCACCCGTGGATGAACAATTAGGCTAGGGATCAATGACAATACACTGCCATCAGTTGAAAATTGATGACGGGCATTGTCATCAGCCACTACATCCCCAGCCATATGCTCATTAAGATAATTAGTTATCTTGCTCATGGTAAAAGTATAACACGAAAAAGAAAAGTCCGCTGTAGCGGACAATAATTACTGGTGCGCGAGAGAGGACTTGAACCTCCACGCCCGAAGGCATATGCTCCTAAGGCATACGTGTATACCAATTTCACCACTCGCGCAAAATTGTATTCCAATAATAGCATATCCAAACCGGATTGCAAGCCCAAACGGGCTACATAACGAAAGATAGCCCCGTCGCCATGGGCAGGGCTAAATCTTCCGGTAGAACACTAGAGTCGCTTCTCCGTAACTGCGAAAATCATCCACCACAACAACTCCCTTGCTAGGTTCCGACTCACACGTTCTAACTGGTTTTGATAATATCATAAGCCCTTTGGATTTCAAAGCATCAAACAATCGATAGACTGTGGAAAACTGCGGGTTGTTATATGGTGGGTCGGCAAAAATTAAATCAAATTCATCTGTTGAATCACGCGTCGCCAGCCAATTAGATACTGTTGTATTAATTACCTTAGCCCGGTCACCTACACCGAGAGTTTCGATATTTCGCCTAATTACCCTGGCAGCCGTCCGGTCTTTTTCCAGGAACACTACTGACTTAGCACCACGACTGAGCGCCTCTAGACCAACGGCACCGGTTCCAGCAAAAGCGTCCAAGACCCTAGCCCCGTCCAGCACGTCCCGACTGGCCAAACTGGCAAACATACCCGACCGCACGCGATCCCCCATTGGATGCGTCGACCGATTGACGTCAGCATTAATAAATCGTCCGCCAAATTTACCTGCAATAATCCGAAGCCGTGCCATTGTTTATCTAGTTAATTTAATGTAGTTAGCTTTTGGTACCTGTTAATTATACTATTTAACTCTGGATACTTTGCCAGATACTCTGGATTGTTCGTTAGGCGATGCATAACTTTGTCAGCCTCGACTGAGGCCAAATGAATCATTCGAGTGTCCGCTAAATTGGCAATCCGCAAATTCAGTTCACCATGTTGTGCGGTTCCATAAATTTCACCCGCCCCACGCATTTCCAAATCGACCTCGGCTAGATGAAAACCGTCGTTAGAGCGTTCAATCTCCTTTAATCGACGGGTCGGCGGTTTAGAATCAGTTTGAATTAGATAACAATACGACTGATGTCGACCACGTCCGACTCGACCACGTAGCTGATGTAGCTGTGCTAAGCCAAATTGGTCAGCATTTTCTATCACCATGACCGTGGCATTTGGTACGTCAACACCCACTTCCACAACCGTCGTCGACACCAAAATGTCGATTTCATGTGCCTCAAACTGGCGCATCACCTTTTCTTTACTCTCGGCTGGCATTTTACCGTGCAAAATGCCCACTCGGTAGCCCGGATAAGTCGCAACAACTTTTTTATATAAGGCCTCAGCACTAGTCTTTTCCGAAGTGGCCGACTCTTCAATTAACTTAGTAATATAGTATACTTGTCGCCCAGCCGACAGCTCCTGATTAACCATATCAACAACCTCGGCTCGTGCATTTGGCAAAATTATTTTCGTCTTTATAACTTGGCGTCCCTTGGGCAACTGGTCCAGTGTTGAAACGTCTAAATCGCCAAAAACTGTCAACTGCAATGAGCGTGGAATAGGCGTCGCCGTCATTGACAATAGATGTGGTAGGTGACGATCATCAGTTTTAGCCAATAGTTCCTGACGCTGCTTAACGCCAAAACGATGTTGTTCATCAATAACTACAAAGCCTAGTTTATGGAACTTAACTGACGGTTGAAATAAGGCGTGCGTACCAACCAGCACCTGGATATCGCCATTCGCCAAATGTTCTAGCAGTTCATCGCGCGCCTTGCCCTTAACCGACCCTGTCAGCAAGGCGACCGAAATACCTTTGCCGGCTAGTAGATTATTAAGTGTTGCAGCATGTTGCGTTGCCAGTACTTCAGTTGGAACCATAATAGCCGTTTGATAGCCATCTATCGCCGCTTGATATGCCGCAATGGCAGCTACAACAGTTTTGCCAGAGCCAACATCACCCTGCAATAGCCGATTCATTGGCGCTGGACCATCAAAATCCTGCAAAATTTCCCACGCCGAACGACGCTGAACAGGTGTTAGATCGAATGGTAAATCGGCCACAAAATCCCGGATTGCTGGTTGATTAAAACTAATCTGATAACCGTGAAGCTGCTGATTGCTATTTCGGTTCATCCGTGCCGCCAATATCAGCGAAAACAACTCCTCGAAGGCTAGTCGACGTCGAGCCTCGGCAAGCCTTTCGCGTGACGATGGGAAATGCAGTTCTCTGACCGCCTCTGACCTAGCCATTAGACCAGCCTCGCCCACCACGTCAGGTGGCAACGTTTCAGGCAACATAGTAATTAACGGCTTTAACTCGGTCATTATTTTTTTAGTTAACGACGGTTTCAAACCAGCTTTGACCGAGTAAACTGGCACGATTCGGTCAGAGGTAACTGGTAGACCCCTGACCGCCTGGCAAGTAGGCGACACAATCTGGTAACGACCATACTTGAATGATAATTCACCGCTAAAATAAAATTCACCACCATTCTCTAGTTGGCTCTTGCGGTATGGTTGATTGAACCACGTTGCCTGAACCTTGTCGCCATTATTATCTACCAACGTCGCCGTGGTGATAATCATATTGCGACGGGCATAACGATTGTTAATTTTCTCTACCTTAGCTCTAATAACAACCTTGCCAGGTTTAACATCTGCTACATTTTCGACATTTTCGTAATCCTCGTACGTGCGAGGATAAAAATTCAGCATGTCCTCGACGGTGGCCAGTCCAGCCACCGACAAAGTTTGGCCAGTTTTAGGCCCCACCCCACGAACATTAGTCAGCGGAGTGTGCAGATTCATTTACCTCCTCGTCGCGAACTAACACCACCATCCCCCTAAATAACCAGGCCAAGATTAGGTTTATTGCCATTAGCCCCAAGCCGGTTAATAAATAATAAATCGTTTGATTAGTATTTAGAACTAACCACATCACAAATATAGCCACCGACCAAGTGATCAAAATTGTCGCTAGCAGTATGCGAGCATTCGATTGACCAATTACAATGCAAATGGTTTGAATCAGCTTCTGTCCCAACCAAGTTAGAAATGAGACTACACCCCAGATGGCCAATAGCGCCAGAACAATGGCAAGAATCGCCACAAATGGAACCAGTCCTGGATAAAAGTTCCTCATCATACCCAACATCACATCGCTGTGTATTTCTGGCCGATAAGTAGTAGCACCAAAAATATTCAGTGGCGTACCAAGCAGACGATTGAGCGAGCCAGCGTTACCAGTCACAAAAATTATCAGCCCGATAATAATTGTTAATATAGCCAAAGCTAACAACGAATAAACTAGACTATTGGCTAATCTAGCTGGCAACGCTTTAACCCACTCCTGGAACCTAGTCATCAATAAACCAAGACGAACTGATTGCGCCCCCGTTTAATTAAACACCGTTCAGTTAGGTTGCTATCTGATTCAACCTTAGCACCGTTAACTGATATTGCCCGACCTGATAGTAGGCGACGCACTTCACTTTTACTACTAGCCACACCAGTGCTTGTTAAAGCATCCGAGACGGTCAACCCATCGGCCAATTCGACAGACGGAATTTCCATCCTTAGTAAATCGATTTCCGATTCATCCAGTTCAGCCAGCTGTCGATCGCCAAATAGCACATCCGTCACACGTTGTACCTTAGCCAATGCTTCATCGCCATGGACAAATCTCGTCACCTCTTCGGCTAGACGACGTTGTGCCAAACGTCCACCAGGATTTTTCAACTGCTGAGCCTCGATTTCGTCAATCTCGTCCTTAGATAGAAATGTATAAACCTTCAAATAATCGATTACCCCCAGATCATCAACATTCAACCAGAACTGATAGAACTGATAGACCGACGTCTTGTTGGCGTCAAGCCAAACAGCGCCCTCCTCGGACTTGCCAAACTTTTTGCCAGTAGATTTATTAATGACCAATGGAATACCAAAGACATCAGCCCTAGCGTTTTCTAATTTGTTAATCAAACGCATACCAGTCGTTGAATTGCCAAATTGATCTACGCCACACAATTGCAGGGTTACGCCATATTCACGATATAGGTGCAGAAAATCGTAACCCTGAATTAACGAATATGAAAATTCAGCATAATTAATTCCCTTGCCACCCTCGCCAATGCGTTTTTTAACAAAATCACGATCCAGCAACTGTGTCATCGAGAAATGCCGGCCAATATCGCGCAGGAAATCAATGTAATTTATATTCTTGAACCAGTCATAATTATTAACGATAGTCACATCGACCGAACGAAAGATCTGACGGTATTGCCGTTTGAACCGCTCAACTCGGTCATTGATAGTTGCAATATCAATTTTTGCCCTCGTTTCATCCTTGCCATCAGGGTCACCCCCGGCCATGCCAGTTGCCCCACCGGCTAGAACAATGCCACGATGACCAGCCCGGATAAATCGAACACAGGTAATCATTGCAGCCAAATTGCCAATCGTCATGCTATCGGCACTTGGGTCAGCCCCAATATAAAAGACTTGCCCCGGGGTGTCCAAGGTCGATAAATCATCAATCGTCGTCTGCCCAACCAGACCTCGCCATTTCAGCTCTTCACTAAACTTCATATGCTAATATCTTACCACAGTGCGTAAAAACAATGATTGAAACGCCCTGGCTAGGCGTGTTAAAATGTTAACGTTAATTTTGTAATGTGCGAGAGGACTAATGGCGAGAAAAAGTTCATCTACCGAGCGGGAAACTAAGCCCGAAAAACCAACAAAAAGGGACAAGTCTAGTAAGACTAGCAAATCCGATACTGGTCGGCGTTATGCCACCTATTCTAGTTTGACTAAAACCCGTGGCAAGAGTAAACGCGAGCTAAAAAAGGAACGCAAGGCTCGCGAAAAGGCTGAGTATTTAGCCAGTCTACCGAAAAATCCTGTCAAACGCTTCTTCGCTAGACTTAGCCCCAAGCGTTTCTTTAAGTTTTGGTTCTCGCTAGATGGCCTAAAAATGCTGGGTAAGATATTCGGCGTTATTATATTAGTCTGTGTTGCACTCGCACTAATCGCATACTTCTATTTCCGCAATGAGCTAAAAAGTCTACAACCATCCGAGCTAGCTAAACGTGTCCAAACAACCGTTACTAAATATTATGATCGCAATGGCAATTTACTATGGGAAGACACTGGTACTGGTGAGTATAGGCTAGTAGTTGAATCCGATCAAATTAGCCAGTATATGAAGGATGCTACCGTTGCTATCGAGGATAAAAACTTTTATGAACACGGTGGAGTGTCTATTACCGGCACCTTGCGTGCTGTTGTTAATAACGTTTTTAATCGTAGCGGTTCAACGCAGGGTGGCTCGACCATTACTCAGCAGTTGGTTAAGCAGGTCTTCTTTGAGGACGAGGCTGGCGACCGTGGAATAACTGGTATACCCCGCAAGATCAAGGAGGCAATCCTGGCAACCGAGGCGGAACGCATCTACAGCAAAGGCCAGATTTTGACAATGTATCTAAACGAGTCACCGTATGGTGGTCGCCGAAACGGTGTCGAGTCAGCCAGTCAGACCTATTTTGGTAAATCCGCCAAGGATTTAACTATCGACGAGGCGGCTCTATTGGCCGCTATTCCCCAGTCGCCAACCCTGTACAACCCCTACAACACTGATGGTAACGACCAGCTATTGGCTCGCCAACAAACCGTTATCGATTACATGGCCGACCAGGGCTTTATTACCCGCGAGGAAGCTGACGCTGCCAAGCAGGTGGCCGTACTAGACAAAATTCAGCCGGCCGACGATCAATTTGCCGGGGCCAAGGCGCCACACTTTATCCAAATGGTCAAGGACGAACTGACTGAAAAACTAGGCGCCAAAGTAATGGGTCAAGGTGGTCTAACCATCAAGACTACGCTGGATACCAGGGTTCAGGATGTTCTCGAGAGCGAGATGAATGAATTGTTTAACGGCGATTTATCGTACATGCCCAATAGCTACGGCTTTGACAACGCCTCGTTCATTATGATTGATAACCAAACAGGTCAAATTCTAGGTCTGCAAGGTAGCCGTGACTACAATTATCCTGGATATGGTGCAGTCAACTCGGCTACATCATTTATCCAGCCTGGCTCAACAATCAAGCCCTTGGTTTATGCAGCCTTAATTAACAATCAAAATAACCCGAACGGCACCTATGGGGCTGGTTCTATCATTCCCGACACACCAATCCCCCAGAGTGTCTATCGCACATCCGATGGCACTTCTGTCAAAAATGCCGACGGACGATTCCTGGGCAACATCCCCATTCGTCGTAGCCTAGCTGGCTCGCGCAATGTCCCGGCCATTAAGGCAATGTCGCTAAATGGCGTCGAGGAAACACAGGATTTCATTCATAAGGCTGGCGATGTTAGCTATTGCACCGATGGCGCCGATACTAGCGCCGGACTTGCTTCGGCAATTGGCGGTTGTGGTGCCAAACAGGTCGAACATGCTAATGCTTTTGCCACTATCGCGCGAGGTGGTATCTACAAGCCATACGAAACTGTACTAGAGGTGACAAACGCCCAGAATGAGAAACTGTACGAGTGGAAAGATGAAGACGGCGAACAAGTGATGGACGCTCAAACCGCCTACATCATTTCCGATATTTTAACCGATGACAATGCTCGTAGTGGCACGTTCGGTTGGCGTCCAACTGGTTTCTATATCAACGGCATTAAAACTGCCACTAAAACAGGAACATCTAACCTAGGTAATGCCTCGAAGGATCTGTGGATGATGAGTTATACGCCAAAGGCAACTCTGTCCGTCTGGTGTGGTAACCACGTTCCACAGGCATTGAAGCGTGGCGACGGCATGAATCTCGGTCCAATTGTTCGCGATATTACAACCCAGGTCTACAACAACGTATTCAAACCCGATGGCACATGGAAAACTGGTGATTGGTTCGAGAAACCTGACGGCATCCAGACCCTGACCGTTAATGGGCAACGTGACATCTTCCCATCTTGGTTCAACAAAAAGAACAAGACCACGAAGACCATTAAGATTACCTTTGACAAAGTTACTAAGAAGCGAGCTACCGAGTGTACTCCACAGGGAGCCCAGGAGTCTCTGGATGTAATCGAGACTACCGACCCCATCTCAGGCGACAAGACATTAACTGCCCCAGAGGGCTACGACATCGACAACTACGACGATTATCACAGCTGTAGCGACTCAGCACCATTTATTTCGGATATTACGGCGACCAAGGATGCTGGTAGTAATCGTTGGATTATCTCTGTCCTCGCCCGCCCTGGCACCCATCCCATCTCAGGTGTTCAACTGACCGTTAATGGCAGTACCTACAACGCCACTGTTGGCGAGACGGGATCGTGGGATATCGTCCTAGCCGACTTATCGGGCGACATCTCCATCAGCACAACCGTCACTGACGAAGGCTATTACACACAGAACATGACCAAGACACTCAATTTTGACAGCTCAGCTGGTGCAGATTAAAAATACCGTTAATTATTGCAAGGAGGAGTAAATGCGACGCAAACGCGAACAACGTAAGCTAATTCCAATTAAACAGGCACTATATATTGTTCTGTCATTTGGATTCTTGGCCGCATCAGCCATGATGTTCTTCGTTGAACCTGAATTGTCGCGCCCGTTCTTTGCTCGACCTTTTAATATTTATCGTATTTCAATTATGGTACTAGCCCTGGTCTTTCTGCTGCTGGCCACTAAAGGCAATTGGCTAAACGCTAAACCAGATACAGTGGAAACGCCCAAGGCGTCCAAATGGCTAAAACGGCTTAGTTATGTCCTGCCAATTCTGGCCATCATTTGTCTGATTATCCAGCTAGCCTGCCCTGAATTCGCCACACTGCTAGTACGCAAGGAAACTTGGCCATTTTATCGCAATGCTATATTTATAAAGGTTGCCTTGCAATTGATTGGTCTAGTAGCCTTTGGTCGCATTGCCTATAAATACGCCCGACAACACAATTGGTTGGCCATGATTCTAGCCGCGTTAGTGGCTATCGTATTGTTTATTATGGCCGGCGAAGAGCTTAGCTGGGGTCAACGTATCTTTGGTTGGGCCACGCCAGATTCATTGTCAGGACTAAATGAACAGGGTGAAATGAATTTGCATAATTTGGCTACTCAAGCCTTTCAGAATACACTGTATTTTGGTGGTTGGTTGTTGCTAATTGGTTTTGCCTTTTGGAATAAAAGCCTAGCTGGCATTGTCGCTAAGGCTAAGCCACTTCGCTTTTTGACCGACTGGCTGCCTCCAACGATGTTTGTACTCGCCTTTGCCCCGGCTTTTGGTTTTGGCGACCCACTACATTCAGAAACCGGTCTATATTATGGGTCAAATCTATTTATTGTTATTGGAACACTAATTGCCCTGATTGCCCTGTGCATTGAGTATGTTTACAACCATAACGACAAGTTATTGCGCCAAAGCCTGCTGACTTTAGTTGCTTTTCTTATTATAGCCATTGGTGGGTTTGGCTTTTCACAGGTTTGGAACATTAATTCTGGTGCAGCCACCGAGTATCTAGAGGTGTTTATTAGCGTTGGCTTGATGAGTTGGGCATTGCTAGTTAACAGCCGCATTAAGCTATCTCAACCAGCACAAAAGAACAATCAATAATTGGCCGATAGTTAAATGCAGGCTTACTATGTCTGGCCATCAATAAACAACTGCTAATCACTCATAATTAGCAGTCAACCACTTATTAGCTACTAGCCACTAGTTATTTGTGATTTAAATTGGCCAATCGAACCATCTCGGCTTCGGCCGTATTAGCCGAGGTCTGTGGTCGGCGTGAGGTATTTTTGGACGATTTTACATTCCTGGTATTTGTCTGGTTATGATGAATGTCCGCAACATTATTTTGACTAATTGATTTCAACTGATCAGAGTGAAATGCTGACGCCGTCTTAATCTTGCCACTATTACCAGTAAACTTGCTCTTTACTCGGCTCGCTCGCGACTTTTCCCTGCCAGTCGACGCACTAGCCCCGTTTTGGTTGCCACTAGCATTTGCTGGGCGTACTTTTTTGGCAAACATCATCCGCCCTGCCTCGGTCTGCAATGAGCGGACAACCTCGACCTTTATTTTTTGCCCAATTTGATTTTTTGCATCTTCGACAACAACCATTGTGCCATCATCCAAATAGCCCACAGCTTGCTCGCGGTTGGCGCCAGGCTGAATTAACTCAATTTCCGCCGTCTCGCCGGGCAATAATTGCGCCCTTAGCATCTGAGCTAGCTCGTTAACATTGATAACATTAACATTAATCACCTTGGCCACTTTGTTGAGATTATAGTCAGTTGTAGCAATGGCAGCATCATATTTTTGGGCCAACTCTAACAGTCGCTCGTCTACACCACCCGAATCAACTAGGCCGTCATTGACAATAACTACGCTAACCGAATCCATTTTTTGTAGCTCACGAATATTATCCAAGCCTTTTCTAGCCCGGACACGTTTTTCATGATCAGCTTTATCTGCTAACAATTGTAACTCCCGAACAACAGACCGAGGGATGATTAATTCCGCCGTAATAATGCCTGTACGTGCTACATCAATAATCCGTCCGTCCATTATTGAACATGTATCCAACAATATTGAGCCACGAGCCACCTTCAAACTGCGCTGACGCAGTTTCATTACTGTTAAATATGTCGTTTCGACAAATATGGCCACCACAACAGCAATAGCCACCCATATTAATGTTTGCATAATAAATAATTCCTTTCCCACCGATTATACCACAGGTGCGTATCGTTAATACCTAGCCGGCAGGTCACTTATGCTGACTGTGTTGTAACCAGTTATAGCACTGTTCATACTGCCAACATTGGGTACCAACCAACTATTAGGGGTGTAGTTGAACCATTCGGAAGTAGAGGAAGTAGTGTTAGTGTCCCATTGGTTGATGTAGTTAGATATGTTGCCTGAGCCAAAGGTCCGGAGTAGTTTGGGAGAGTTCTTGGATATGACAGCGCCATTAATCTTGAGTTTGTTAGAGCATTTACTAACTAGGCCTAGGTCTTCGTTGGTAGCGTTATAGCAGGTATGTAGGCTACCATTCATAGCAACAAGGTTAGCGTTAACTAATGTGACATTGCTACTTACCCTAATGTCACCGGCTGCTACGAGGGTCAGGCTGGGTATTTGGGATAGTGTGCCATAACGGCCAGACTCACCATT
>CALXTC010000012.1 GCA_944391325.1 uncultured Candidatus Saccharibacteria bacterium
TGGATAACTTCGTCAATGTTGTCCAAGGCAATCTTTAAGCCCTCTAAGATATGGGCGCGATCACGAGCCTTACGCAGTTCAAACTCAGTGCGACGACGCACCACCTTGCGACGATGCTTTAGGTATTCATTCAAGATTTCCTCTAGTCCTAGAACACGCGGCTGGATACCATCAACCAAGGCCAGCATGTTGTAGTGGAAGCTAGACTGTAGGCTAGTCCATTTGAATAGTTGGTTTAGCACCTTGTTGGGATAGGCGTCCTTTTTAAGGTCAATGACCATATGGACTTTGCCACGGGCTGATTCATCGCGAATGGCCTGGATGCCAACAATCTTCTTCTCCTTGACCAGATCGGCAATCTTTTGAATCAGCGTTTCCTTGTTGGTGCCATATGGAACCTCGGATATCACGATGCGGGAACGGCCACGACTAGTTTCCTCGATATTAGTCACGGCTCGCATCACTACACTGCCACGTCCAGTCAAATAGGCCTGCTTCATTGATGGGCCAGCGTAAACGATGCCGCCAGTCGGGAAATCTGGCCCCTTAACAAATTTCATTAGGTCATCAATAGTTGTTTCCTCGGGCCCATGATCAATTAGATAGGTTATGGCATCACACAATTCGCCTAGATTGTGAGTTGGGATACTGGTAGCCATACCAACGGCAATACCAACCTGTCCATTTAGCAGCAAGTTTGGCAACTTGGCTGGCAAGACAACCGGCTCTTTCAACGTGCCGTCATAGTTATCACGGAAGTCAACTGTATCCTTGTCTAGGTCAGCCAATAACGCTGCACCAGCCCTAGCCATTCGAGCCTCGGTATAACGAGAGGCAGCCGGTGGGTCACCGTCCATTGAGCCAAAGTTACCCTGCCCCTCAACCAGTGGATACCGCATAACCCAGTCCTGAGCCAGACGCACCATAGCATCATAAATGGCGCTATCACCGTGCGGGTGATATTTACCCATCACATCACCGACAATACGAGCTGACTTCACAAACTTGGTGCCTGGTCGCCAGCCGTTGCGCTCCATTGTGTATAGGATACGGCGATGGATTGGCTTCATACCGTCACGAACATCCGGCAAGGCACGATCAACAATCACCGACATGGAGTAGCGTAGATAACTCCACTCCATCACGTCCTCAACCGTCTTCAGCTCGACCACGCGTGAGTGATCGGCCGTTGTGCGCACAGTTTCGCCGGCAATCGCCTGAGCCTCTTCGGGCTGAGCCTGATCAGCCATATCTGGGGTTAATTCATCATTCTGTATATTATTCTCTGCCATTTTCTATCTCCTCTTCCCCAAATTAGACATCCAAATCCTCAATTTTAATGTCGCCAGCCCGGCTCTGGATAAAGGCTTTGCGTGGCTCAACCTCATCACCCATTAGCTTGTTGAATATTGCATCAGCCTTTTCAGTATCAGCCACCTTGACCTGCGTCAACACGCGCTTTTCCGGGTTCATGGTTGTTTCCCATAATTGAGTAGCGTCCATCTCACCCAAACCCTTGTATCGTTTCTGGTCGGTGTAGCCAGCCTGCTTAAATCGCTCTTGCGTTGGGTCAATCTTTAGCCCAGCCTCTCGTCGCTCAGCAATGCGCTGATCCAGTAGTGGATCTAGGTCTGGCTCGTCATAGACGAAGTCAGAGGGCTTATTGCCACCACGTACTAGTTCAAACAGAGGTGGTTTGGCTAAATAGATATGTCCCTCCTCCACCACCTGTGGCATATATCGGAAGAAGAAAGTTAATAGCAATGTCGCAATGTGTGAACCGTCAACATCGGCATCGGTCATAATAATGATTCGGTTATAACGTAATCCCTTGATATCAAAGGATTCGCCAATGCCAACGCCCATACCCTTAATTAGGGCTAAGATCTCCTTATTCGCTAGCATCTTGTCTAGACGAGCTCGCTCAGTGTTCAGCACTTTACCACGTAGCGGCAAAATTGCCTGTGTCTTAGAGTTGCGACCAGATTTCGCCGAACCACCAGCCGAGTCACCCTCGACAATATATAACTCGCACTCATCAGGATTACGGCTACTACAGTCCGCCAATTTACCCGGCAACGTTGTGCCCTCCAGGGGGTTTTTGCGAATAACGTTTTCGCGAGCCGCCCGAGCCGCCCGACGAGCCCTGGCAGCCAAGATAGCCTTGTTGACGATCTTCTTTGCTGTAGCGGGATTTTCCTCTAGGTAATAGGCAAAGTATTCGCTCATCACCTGGTCAACATAACGACGAACCTCGGGATTGCCCAATTTATTCTTAGTCTGACCCTCAAACTGTGGGTCGGGAATCTTGACCAAAATGGCCGCCGTCAGCCCCTCGCGAATATCATCGCCAGTTAGGTTTTCCTCCTTTTCCTTTAGTAGGTTGTTTTTACGAGCATAGTCGTTAATCACCCTGGTCATCGCCGAACGAAAGCCAACTAGGTGCGTGCCACCCTCGGGGTTATAAACGTTGTTGGCAAACGGCATGACGTTTTCGCTGAAGCCATCGTTGTATTGCAGGGCGACCTCAACCTCGCTGTCCTCAACCTTGCGCTCGACATAGAAAATGTCTGCACTCAACGTTTCCTTGCCAGCGTTAAGGTGCTTAACATACGACTTAATGCCACCATCGAAATAAAATTCATAACGAAACGGATGTTGCTCGTCCTGCCTATAATCAATTAGTTTTGCTCGAATACCCTTGGTCAGATAGGCCTGATGACGAAGATATTTCATCACCCAGTTGCGATCGAATTTAGTAAACTCCTTAAAGATTTTTGTGTCTGGGTAAAATGTAATTCGAGTACCCCTAGGCATATTTGTCTTGCCCAACTTCTTTAATTTGGCCGTCACCTTACCCTCGGCAAACTCTACCCGATACAACTCGCCATGGTGTGATACCTCGGCAATAAATTTGGCCGACAACGCGTTAACCACCGATGAACCAACACCATGTAGGCCAGACGAAACCTTGTAGCCACCACCACCGAACTTACCGCCAGCATGCAAGACGGTTAGGACAGTTTCCAGGGTTGATACACCTGTCTTGGGGTGAATATCCACTGGAATACCACGGCCGTCGTCGGTTACCCGGCAACCACCGTCAGCTAACAATTCAATTAGCACCATACTGCCGTAGCCGGCAATGGCCTCGTCAATACTGTTATCGGCGATCTCCTTAATTAGATGATGCACGCCCTCATAACCAGTTGAGCCAATATACATACCGGGGCGCTTGCGAACTGGCTCTAGCCCCTCTAGCACCTGAATTTGGCTGGCATCGTAATCGTCAGCATTTGGTTTATTTGTCGGCATTAAACTTCTCCTGTTCTACCCTCACGGAATTTTACAACTTCATTTAGTATAGCAAATTACACCTATATTGGTCAATTTAACGCATTCTAAGGCGTTTACAGGCCAATTTGGTGCACAATGAGTAAATTATTTATACACATATTATTAATCATCGGCTGATGCCCTGTTAATTGTTTATTGACAATTAATCTGATGTGAACTTCCGATTGAACAATTTCTGTGTTCTACGGCCCTACCACCAGTGTATAAACTACCTCAGTCCTATGGTATCAGCAATGGTGTTTTGGCTAGTGGAAATACCATAGGTAGGTCTGGGTTATTGCTACCGGTTATACAATCTAGCTGCCCACTAGGTCATTATTAACGAGCCCCGCTGGGCCATTCCTTTCTAGCGATCTTACCGTACTATCGGTCGTATAATATAGTATCTAGTTTGCCTATATTAACGCTGGTTAGACTAGCCATGCCAGAGTCATTTAGTGTGGCTATTCTCTCATTTCCTACTACTCCAGTTAGAGTAAATCTGATAGAAAGAATGATGATAGACATAAAATCCTAGCGGATTTCTATCCGCCTCACTCGCATACAAAGAAGGTGTGGGTGCTTTAACTCCCCGATGGAAGATGAAGATGATGTTTGTTTAGGACTGGTCTTAGTCCACCATGACATAATGCTATTGGTTATTATAGCATAAAAGCACTGGCACTAATGTAGATTAATAGTAAACTCATCCGAATTTTGCTGAGTTCGTGGCCGTTGTACCAGCTGGGCTGGTGGGATGGGTGACTGTGGATACATCGCCGCCTGAGTACCTTGATTTACGGTTTGGCGAGACCATTCAGTACCGTTATTAACAGGAGCGATAACTGGCTGAGCTGGCTGCGAATTAACCGGTTGAGCAGCAACTGATTGCTGTTGTGGTGGCAAACCAATATCCCCTAGCTGATCCAATGGTGGCAAGGGTGGCAGCTGCTCTGACTGGCTTGACGTCACGACGGCTGGATGTGAAGCTGGCGTCTGACTGGGTTGTTGCGATACATTACCCAATGATGGCGCTGGCATAGCCTTATTATCAGCAGGCTTACCGTTAGCCGATGACACTTGCCCACCAGAAGCCAAGCTCTGACGCTTAGCCAGCCAATTATCAATAAACGAATTGCTAGACGCACCACCTGATTGACCACCGCCAGCATTAGTCGGCTTTGGTGTGACAACTGGGTTGGCTGGTTTACGCGTCGGGGTCGGTTTGACAGTTGCCCAGCGTCGCTGAATCTCCGCCTCGACCTCCGCCCGTGGACGACCATATTTAGACGCCGATAACTTTTCTAGGGCCTTACCCAGCTCTGGATTCGGCTCGGCCATTAATGGCGGTAACTGCATTGAGAATGGCGAGGTTGGCGAGCCGTTAATTAACATCTTGACGGCGGCGGTGTAGTTAGGCATAAACAGCAGATCCTCAGCCTGAAAAACTGGCTGGAACATTTTAACAATATCCTCAACATCATCAGTACCGACACGACCAATAACATAGGTGCCAACGTTGCCGTGCACTGCCCCACGAATCTTGTCGATTAGCTGGCCCATAAACTGGTTAGCAACAATTAGATTCAGGCGATATTTACGCGCCTCGGACAAAATCGATTCAAATGAGTCGGTGGCGAAGTTCTGGAACTCGTCGACAAATAGACAGAAATCCTGACGTTGATTCTCGGGGATATTAGTTCTGGACATGGCTGCTGCCTGAAACTTCATGACGAACACCATACCTAGCAATTTAGACGACATTTCACCCAGCTTGCCCTTAGACAGGTTAACCAACAGAATCTTTCGATTATCCATAATTTCCCGTAGATTGAGCGTCGAGTGCGTCTGCCCCAAGATGTTATTCATCATGGTATTTTCAAAATCTGCCCACTTTGACACCACCCAGCTAGTCACCTCACCGGCATCGTTGGAACGTTGGGAGTTCGGCCATTCCTTAGTCCAGAAATCGATCGCCCGTTGATTTGTCAAATATTTAATTTTTGGCTTGGCAAAATCTGGGTCATTTAGCAACTTAGGAATGTCCATAAAGGTGCCACCACCCGGATCGGCCATGGTCAGCAACGCCGCATAGCGAACAATATTGGCCATACGTGGTCCAACAATACCCTGCCGATTAGGGTCGTATAGCGAATAGAACATGTTGATAGTTTCCGAAACGATGTAGTCCTTGGTTCGATCGGGGTCTGGGTCATTCGGATCGATCTCGAATAAGTTCATACCAATCGGATGTTCCATGTCGGCTGGGTTAAAGTAAATAATGTCGTTAACCCGTTCCTTTGGCACAATCTGCAAAAGTTTTTCGACCGTATCGCCGTGGGGATCGATAAAGGCAAATCCCCTGCCCTCCATCATATCCTGCAAGGCTAGTCGCTCTAGAAAAACCGACTTACCCATACCAGTAGAACCCATCACATAAACGTGACGACGCCGATCATCAGTCGATAGACGAATTGGCTTTTTGACTCCGCGAAAGACGTTATAGCCCAACAATAGTCCTTCTGTCATCTGTTGGGTTGGGCCATCTACCTCTTTGAATGTTTGCCGCTCCACCTGTGACGACGGGATATTAGTCTGATTCGGCAAATGGAATATAGAGGCTAATTCAACAGTATTCAATATGTCAGATGAGCGCTCCGCCGGAAAGAAACGCATAATATATGACGTAACGAATTCCTCAATGTTATTCGTGGGCGTAAACTTAAAGCCATTGCCCGTTGGGGAATTAAATAGCGAAAACGCTGATTGCAGACTAGTCAGTAGAGCCTGCGATCGCCCCGCGCTAGGCGTCGAGGCAATTAATCGAATCATCACCTCATAACCAGCATGGCGAGCCTTTTCCTCCATGGCCTCTACCCTAGTTTGATCCGTGCCACTCAACTGCTTAATCTCATTTTCGCGGTCTGAGGCCGTTGGTGGTTTCCATAGCGCCTCTAGAATCTGGGCGAAATAGCCCCAATCTGGGCCACGCCGACCACTACTGGCACCCTTTTTGCCATCGCGAATATCCTGAACCCGATCCTCAATTTTGCGTGTCCAACCATCACGAGCCGGACGCAACAAAATCTGCACCCCCACACCATCACCACGCTGCGCCATGGATAAAGCATTTAGAATCGCCCCCATCGCATCGCGCTTAGTGTCCTTATATGTAGCAATCGGAAACGTGTATGGCTTAGTTAGAGTTAACTCACCACCGAGCGTACCACTAATCTTGCCTGCTCGACTAAATAGATTGACCTCCTCAACCTCCTCGAGCCTGGCAGTTGGATAGGCTGCCATGATAGCCTGCTTGACATTGTCCAATAACACATACGGTACGGCCGTGTAGTAATGAATTAGTCCATCATTAGCAACTATTTCAAAGGTAATGTGCCGTTGACCATATAGACGACTATGAAAGCCCTTGGTAGCCGTGCTAGCAATAACGTTGTACATCGTCTGTGCCTGCGAAACAGTTTCGTCGGTAATGTCACGAATATCCCGGCTACCAACCTCCTTGTCATCACTACTGGGTGGCAGATGAATCATAATCTGCACCATCTTTAGAGCGCGTTCGTAATTTTTTTGCTCACGAGCCTTTTTGCGGAAAGCCGTATAGGCAATCACAACAATAGTTGCCAGTACCGCTATGACAACCAGAACGCTGATTAGCGATATAACTATACCTCCAACATTCATCGTTGCTTGCCCCTATTTACCCCGATTATTATTAAATCTATCTGTTTATTTATCCTTCTTGCCCACTATTTTACCATAACGAGTCTTTAAATAATCACGCATAATCATGGCAATTTGGTGCGCCAGCTCGTATGGATCATCCTTGTCCTTGGCGATAACGGCCTGAGCCTTAGCCACCCAGGCGCGTTCGATATCATCAGCGTCAACAGACGGAGTAGCCACTGGCGTGGTCGACTGTGGCTGAACGGGCGTGGGATTAGGCGTTGCCGCTGGCATTACCTGGCTTGGTTGAGCCAACTGTTCGGCAATAGCCAGTTGCTCGGCCTGTAATGGTGCCTGATTCAATCGCTCACCATTGTTAATCGTTGTAGATGGGTCAACGTTATACTGAGGTAGTTGATTGTTGCCAACCTCAAAATTGCCACCATTCTGTTGTGGTACCTGATTAAAATTCGGCATTCCTGCACCCGGTTCCATTACCCAGTAATTATACCATAACCTAATTGCCAAAATTAACCCGTCAAACAGTATCACTTTAGCCTTAGCAACCCTAGATACACGCTAAATACGCCTACATCTTGCGAATAACATAAGCTGACGCCACCGCTTCGATAGTGGCAACCAGCAACACATCGATAAAGTCAATCCGACCAATAGAGTTTAGGGAAATCAACATAATTGGTGCCGCCGAAACAATCGCACAGACAGCCAACGTTTTTTGCATAATGCGCTTAGAACGGTCGTCAGTAGTCGTTGTTGGTGCATGTGAAGGCGCAATTAGATGATAGGCATACCCAAATAGCATTGTGGCCAGCACAATAAGCCCATAAAACAATATATAGATAAGCAATAAGACCAATAGAATTATTACTGGGCCACCCGTAGAGGGATTAGTCATATTCAGCGTAAAAAACAACGACAGTGCCGCAATGACCACTGCCAAAAATGCGCCAATTGCAATAGTTCGCCGTCGCATATACCAATAACATAATAACATAAGCAAAAACAAACCAAATCTAATTTAAGAGAGGCTGCCCAGCATCATTGGCAGTTGCGAAGCCTAAATGCGGCAAACTCATCCGCCACCAAAAATACAAAGTACAGGGCGCGAGTCGCGGTCGCCTTTGAGGCTGGACAAGCCTCGACTGACCGCTCCCATTCGGGAGCATATTTAGTGACAGCGGAGCTGGTCGTAACAATATCAATCAAAGATACTTTACTGACTTACGCTCAACGCCTTCGTGACAGAGTGGTAGCTGTAGCACTACGCTACGAATATAGTAAAACTACTAATGTAGACGAACTAGGCGGCAGCTACCATGCCTGTCACGAACAATCAACCGTGGATAGACGACTTATGTGTCTGCGCCTTCACTTCAGTTGATCGGTCTGTTGCGACGGTATCCAAAAGGTGCGACAAATTGGCCTCATGCCATTTTGTTATGTAGACCCGACTACAACATTTTGTCAGTGTTTGTTTTTGAATAGAAAGAACGAGCTTTCGGACTATTTGATATTTGTGAATTTCTTTTTGTCTTTCAAGCTTGACTACAGCATATCAAACCATAAGTCATATGTCAATAATTTTTAATGGTTATTGCGTTGTATTTTTTACTGTCTATATGTAATGTATTGATACCTATTTACGTACCGTTGTTATAAATATGTGTTGTATTTTTTGATATTATCTTTTGTTTTATTGCCACAACAATGGCCTAAAAGTCTTAATTCTTTATCACACGAGTTCTTAAATGAACTTAGATCTGCCGAAAATTATTGCTGTTTGTTGATATTTCAACTACATATTTTAATGTCTAATCACACAACTTCGCGGGGTTTCGCTAGACCTCACCGGACATAAAACGATCCTAGTGAATCGTTGGTTGCCGCAAATGGGCAAACTACCTTGCAGTGCCTAGGCCTATTAAGACGCAGCTAGAGTCCCGTTTCATAATCTTTCTGAATTCGAACGTTAATAATGAACCAAATTCCACGCCCAGACTCAGCAATTCGTTTGCCCTACCCGTTCACCAATTTGCACAGCAGTCAAATGCAATAAACCTACATACTTGATTCGTTTTATCCATCACTTTGCGCAATTTCAAGCACGTAAAATTCCAAGCTCAACAAAAAACGGCCCTCTGCGAGAATACGGGTCGTTCTATGGTAGATTTTGGGTTTGTGTTGTTTTGTATAATGTTTGTTTTTTGTGTGCGCGGTTCATGAATACATTTTTTATTCATCAACCACCACTATAATATATCACCATTGCGCTAGTGTCAACCATGTATAATGGTATTTTTTACCACATTGAACAACTATGTGGAAAATTGCTCTCCCCACTATCCGCATAGAAAATATTCACCTATTGGTGTGCAAATTGATAATGTTCCTAAATAATTTCTGGTGGAGCTGGCGGGAACCGACCCCGCGTCCGCATGGTAACTATCCAATCATCTACGAAGCCTATCCAGTTTCAATTTTTAACGTCGTAACCAACTCTACACAGACCCTGGCAAAGAAAAGTGACTCGACGGACACACACTATATTTCAGCTATCGAGCGTGTGCAGCACGACAACCTAGTCCGATACATATGACACCTGAAACGATCTATCGCACGTCAATCGCCAGATGGGCTGCAATTAAAAACTAAGCAGCAACAGCCATTGCCATAGCCTTAGGAGCAAAAGCATCCTTTACGCTAGCGACAAAGGCCTGCAAACGTGATTTTGCATTTATTTATGACTGTAAAGTAGTCAACTACTCGCCGATTGAATTGTTAATGTCCATCCGTCGAAGCAAAATTCAGCCCCAGACACCTCTACTCTACCAGATATAGCCTGTTTAAGCAATAGCTCTTCGACTAATTATCAGCAACTAATCAGCTTATGCTATACTATCAACTATGATTGCACGGGTGGATACGGCCGTCGTTAACGGCTTTGACGGTGTTTTGGTGACGGCCGAATGCGACATTACCAAGGGTTTGCCGTCATTCAATATCGTCGGACTAGCCAGCAAAGCCATTGCCGAGTCCCGCGAGCGCGTTCGATCGGCTATTGTCAATTCCGGGTTTACCTTCCCTGCAAAACGAATTACCATCAACTTGACACCGGCCAATATCGCTAAGGAAGGGTCACATCTAGACCTGGCCATCGCCCTGTCAATTTTGGTTGCTAGTAGGCAATTACCACAACACCTAACAGATGATGTTCTTGCAATTGGCGAGCTAGGATTAAACGGTGAACTGCACCCCGTTAACGGCGTGCTAAACTTTGCTGAATGCGGGGCTAAAACTAGCCACCACACGATTATCGTTCCAGCACAGAATGCCAACCAGGCTGCCCTGCTCGACGATATTATCGTTGTCGGTACCACAACCTTTGACAGTGTATGTAGGCATTTATTAAACGAACAAATTATTGCTCCGACAAAATATACCGTTGTAAATGATACTTACTCACCCACCGTTACAATCGACGACATCCGAGGCCAAACCATGGCAAAACGCGCCCTAGAAATCGCCGCCGCAGGACATCACAATATTCTATTCACAGGGCCACCAGGATCCGGCAAAACGATGCTAGCCAAGGCTCTGCCAAGTCTATTACCTGCAATGACTCGGTCGGAAGTTCTAGAAACAACCAAGATTTACGCCCTGGCTGGCAATAACGGCCAAATCATTACCACTCGACCCTTCCGTTCACCACATCACACAGCGTCATATGTGGCTATGGTTGGCGGTGGAACGACGATCGTGCCAGGCGAAATCTCTCTGGCCCACAATGGCGTGCTATTCCTAGATGAGACAGCCGAGTTTTCTAAAAGGACACTGGAGGCTCTGCGACAACCATTAGAGGATCGCATCATCAGCATTAGCCGAGCCGGAGCCAAGGCCACCTACCCGGCCAATTTTATGCTAGTTGCCACCATGAATCCCTGTCCCTGTGGTTATTATGGCGACCCTGAGCATGAGTGCGAATGCACTACTCAAATGATACAGAATTACCAAAAGAAGTTGTCTGGGCCGTTGCTAGATCGTATCGATTTATTTGTCCATGTGGCTCGAGTGCCACGTCATGAACTAACGGCGCCAACCCACACAGACACTACCGACACCAACAATTGGCGACAAGCAATTAGCCACGCACGTCAGACCGCCGTATCGCGACAAGGTTACGCTAATGCCGGCTTAACCAGCCGACAACTACAGAAAACTAACTCTTTTAGTCCAGAGGCAAAACAACTGCTAGATATCGCCTCGGACAAGCTAAAACTATCAGCCCGTAGTTATTTTAAGGTCATGCGAGTCGCCATTACTATCGCGGACTTGGAACAATCCGATATCGTTAAGTCTAATCACGTGGCCGAAGCCCTGCAATTTCGACATCAATAGCCCATAAGTATTTACTCAAATATCCAATCTTAGAATTGATTATTGATACTGCGACAATTTCTAGTTGCGATAATACCTAAACTTAGCAGCTGGATTGCCAGAATCATCCAGCCCAACCAGGTTTCCACTACTCGTTTGACCCAGTATCGCATACTCGGCGGAACCGCCAGCCGATATATTATTTAGCGTAGTATTACTAGCAGCCGTTGGTATTGCGCAATAGATACGAGTAGATGTCCGACGCGATTCACTATCGGCACTGACGACACACATCTCATCGCTGTCGGGCTGTTTATCCCCGTCAATATCTATAAATACGCTCATATCCAGTGGCATATTAGCACCCATAATTGTCGCCTGCTGGTAATTGATATCGCCAGTTATATTATTGCCATCAGCATCTGGCGTACCGCCATTACCCCACGAATACACCGACCCATCTGTACCAATGGCAAACAAGGCCTCGCCAGAGGCAAAGACAGATTCAAATTTATTGTCGTAATTGCTACCTAGGTGGACTGGACCACGCTTAGCATAATAAGTAATATCGCTGCAGTTTGTCGCATCTTGAATAGCATACCTATACCTATCACAGATATTATACTCATCGCCAGTGTCGCCAGCTATACCCAATACTCCGTTCTGATTATCACCCCAAGTAAACACCCGACCATCATTCGCAATCGCAACAACCTTATGAAAACCAACAGCAAGATCCTTGATGCCCTGCCCAATTATCTCATTCGCTTTGGACGGGCGTGGTGTTTCGATCTGCTCAGCAGTATCATAGTCGTCACGATAAACGGCATTCACAGGTTGAGGGTTCCAAACAATCACTGTCGTGCTCTGGTCTGGAATAATCTCCTCACCAAAGCCTAGGTTGCCATAATCATTCTGACCCCAGGCATACAGTTGACCATCATTCGTTCTGGCAAACGAGCCATTACTACTAGTTTCCACCTGAACAACACCCTGTCCACGCAAAGATGTAATCTCGACTGGTGTATTAGAATCGTCAGTACCACCAACGCCTAACTGGCCATTCGAATTAAGACCCCAGCTATACACATAGCCCCGATCCGTCAGCACTAGCACGTGTGAATCAGTCGCTAAGTCGACAATATTGCCATTAAACGCAAAATTAACCACTTCCGGCAAGGTGTGTTGTCCGCCGGTCACGCCCAACCCCAATTGGCCGTGATGATTAAGACCCCAAGCATATAAGGTGCCGTCATTGGCTATGGCAAAGGCCTGTCGCCAGCCAGCATAGATTTTTATTATCTTGCGCCCAGCTGGCAGATTAAAATTATCTGTAATATCCGTTGGAATACTCACAGCCACCGACGTATCCTTGTCTTCGGTGCTAGCATCAGGGTTACTACATTCACCTTGGTTGCCATTGCCAAGTTGAGCGCAGTTATTAGCCCCCCCAACTGTAGACTCTACCACTATCCGTCAGTGCTAAACTATAATTTCCACCAGCCGACACACTAACCACCTTGCCGTCAAAGCGTGATGTGATGTTGTATATTCCACCATCATTGCTAGTGTCCCCAATTCCTAACTGTCCATGATCATTATTGGTTGTAGTGGTGAAAACCTGTCCCGATTGCGTCAAAATAATCCGATGCGAGCTACCGCCAGCCATCTCAATTGGGCGATCATCATCATCCAGATTAAAGGTACTTGGCGACACACCAGCTATGGCCATCTGGCGAGTATAGGTGAATGCTCCTCTTAATTGCGCATACTGGTGTTCGCCTACGCCATTGTTGTTATCCACCCAAACATCGAACTTAATCTCCTGATCAGCCGCCACAATTGACTCATCTAAATTATTCGGAAAGTCCACTACCAATTGGCCGTATTCCTGGCTGATTATCTCGCCAATTATGGCGTCAGGCGCCTCGCAGCCTGTCGACGAGCTATCAGTAGGCGTCAAGCAGACTTGGCTGGCTGTAATCAAGTTAGAACCGGCAATGACAACCTCGGCAGGCACTGTCTCATCGCCAAGATTATAGGCGTTTGGCGTGATGCCGTCTAGCCTAGCCGGTTCAATTGGGTTAGCCGTCGCCGTGTATACTATTTCCGCCACATAATCACCAGCCAGCATCATTGTTTCAGCACCACGCACCCCAAACCACACCTCGTAATTATTGTTACCTGGCGCAGAGGTCGCCCCAATAATATCTGTCGTTTTATCCAACGGCAAGCCAGCCCATAGCGAACTTGTAGCTGGATTTGCCTCATATGCCTGATCAAAGCCACCCAGCCCAGGTACAGCATAACCCCATGTCCCTGAGATTAATGCCAACGGCGACTGTTGCGTAGCCCCAAGCAGTGGTGCTATCGATGCACCACGGTCATTAACCAAACTGCCAGCCGTATATGGCGATTCACCAGATCGATCAACCACCGAAATAGTCACGTTATATCCATACGGTGCCTCGTCTTGGCCAAAATTGACGCCAACCGTCTGCTGACCAGCCACCAGCTTGTTTGAATCAAAGGTTAATTGCAGATTAGTTGGAGAAACGGTGATCGAGGCCGCTTCGACTGGTCTAGGCGAAACAAAAGTTAACAAAGCAGGCACCATCACAAATGTTGCCCATAAAACTCTTTCAACAGCCTTTATCGCCCTCACCGTTATGCAGGTTGAGACACAGTATCCCCTACCCCAGAATCCTTTCTGCACCTTACACTAGTTATAAACGTAAACATTATATCATTATGTACACGCTTAAATAAAGATATTTACCGTATATTAACTAGCTCTTTTGGGCAGCTAGACCCTTGACTATCGGCCAGGCAATTCGCTATAATTCAGGCTGAACGTGCGAGAGATCACGTTGAGATAAATAATCCGGAGTAGCGCAGCGGTAGCGCAGTTGGCTGTTAACCAATTGGTCGCCGGTTCGAATCCGGCCTCCGGAGCCATATAAAACTTAATTTCAGGTAGAGGATCCAATATAGCCAATCATTCAATTCGGATTAACGGCCAGATCCGCGCCGATGAGTTACGCGTTATCGATGAAAGTGGCGCCCAGTTGGGAGTTATGTCCCGCAAGGAAGCCCTCGATAAGGCCCGCGACGCTGGACTGGACCTAGTAGAAATTTCACCGACTGCAACGCCACCTGTTGCCAAAATCGTTGACTGGGGCAAATACCAGTATCAAAAGATGAAGGAACAACAGCGTAACAAAAAGAATGCACGCAGTAGCGAAATTAAACAGATGCGTCTAGGCCTAAAAATTGGTCAAAACGATTTGAACATCAAACTACGTAAAATCCGTAAGTTCTTATTAGACGGCGACAAGGTAAAAATCCAGATTATCTTTCGCGGTCGAGAAATGGCGCATCCTGAGGTTGGGCAAGATTTACTAGGTCGGATACTTGACCAATTATCTGATGTAGCCATTGCCGACAACAAGCCGACAATGGCGGGTCGCAACCTGAATATCATCATAAGGAGTAACCCAAATGCCAAAGCTAAAGACCCACAAGGGGACTAGTAAGCGCGTTCGTGTGACCAAAAACGGCAAGCTATTGCGCCGCAACGCAGCCACACACCACAAGCTAGCCCATCAGACCGCTCGCAGTAAACGAGCCAAGACCGTTGACTCTAAGATTAACGGTTCTGCCAGTCGCACAATTAAGCGTGCCCTGGGCATCTAATTCAACAGTGTTAACATCCGACCAATCATAATAAGGAGATATCAATGAGAGTTAAACGAGGAGTTACTGCCCACGCCCGCCATCACAAGGTTATCAAGCAGGCCAAGGGCATGAAACACAACAGTGCTAGTCGCAGTTTTCGCCTAGCCAACGCACGTGTTATTCGATCGCTGCAATACGCTTTTCGCGATCGACGTAATCGCAAGCGCGACATGCGAAGTCTATGGATTACCCGCATTAACGCCGCTGCTCGCGAGAATGGCACCACCTACGCCAAGTTAATTGCTGGTCTAAAGGCCAACAACATCAACCTAGATCGCAAGACTCTAGCAGATTTAGCTGTTCGCGAACCAAAGGCATTTGCCGCTATCGTCAAGGCTGCTGTTAAGTAGACACACTAGCCCAATTAATTAAAACACCCCGTGAAGTAGGGGTGTTTTAATATTGGTAAATAATATCCGTCAGCCTGCCTGTAAGCCGGGTTCTGTCGTGGATAATCATCTATCTAGATGCATCATTGCTGACACATTCAAGCGGTTTTTGCGACCGGCCAACGAGCAGCTGGTAGTCCGATCTTCCTTGCAGTCGACAGGGTTTACCACTCCTATATGTCACCACATAGGACTGTGGGCTCTTACCCCACTCTTTTCACCCTTACCACCCTAATGGATGGCGGTTTTGTTTCTGTGACACTTTCCCTAGGATTACTCCCGGTCGCCGTTAGCGACTGTCGTTGCTCTGTACTGCCCGGACTTTCCTCTCGTGGGGCTATACCCCACCAGCGATTATCCAGCAGGCTGACTGAGGTATTATAACAAAGCCACTTGAATTAATCCATCATCTACGATAGAATGTTTACCAGTTCACATCGGTGAAGCAGTTTTTGTGGGGATATAGCTCAGTTGGCTAGAGCACCTGCTTTGCAAGCAGGGGGTCAAGAGTTCGAGTCTCTTTATCTCCACCATTTTTATTGCTACAATTAGGTTGTATGGGCGATTAGCTCAGCTGGTTAGAGCGCGTCACTGATAATGACGAGGTCTCAGGTTCAAGTCCTGAATCGCCCACCATATTAATATGTGAATACTACATCTCGCTACCTGCGAGGTGTTTTTATTAGAGGATCTATCAGAATTATTTTTCGCCGTTCTTTTCTTCGTTTTCGTCCAGAATACGGTTGACTAGACTATCGGCTAGGCTATTGTATTCGCGATGAACGTGGTGGAAATGAACGCGTCGAAAGTTAAATAATAGCTTAACTACCCGGTTGTAGACATCAATAAACTCTGGGTTGTGAACCTTGAAAATGCCGTTGATTTGATTAACAACCATCAGGTTATCACTATAGAAATCGATATCTGTTAGGCCCAGTTCGATAGCCCTCTTTAGACCCAATTCAACCGCCGTATACTCCGCCATGCCACTATCGCTCCAACCAATGAATTTGCCGCCTTGTGCCAAGACAGTTTGACCAGTATGATCGGTGATAATATAGGCACTGGCTGACGGCCCCGGATTACCCCGTGAGCCACCGTCGGAATGAATAATGCCTGTTTTATGTTTGACGGGTGCTGATGGCGTATCTAAACCATTGCCATCGTCGCTATATTTAGCAATATCTAGTAGAATATTCGTTGACGCCGTGACGTCATCGTGTCGTATATCTGACAACTTCGCCCAACGAATACGGTCGTATTCATCGTCGGTTGTGACTTTATCTCCCCTGTCGATTGTGGTTTCGTATACAACAAATACATATTGCGTATCACGATAATCAGGATCTAGAAAACTAATAACGTCACGCAATTTAAACGTTTCTGGTTCTATGCCAGCATGAATCTGCAGACTTCGTTTTAGTGCGTCAACCGGCTGCTCGCCAATATGTAGCGAGCCACCTGGCAATTCATATAGTCCATCAATAGTCCGTCGTCCACCAGAACGACGCAACAACAACACTCGATCATCACGTCGAACCAACGACCTAATGACAACCTTTTGCTTCATTCCCACCTATTTATTGCCCCACCACTTCATTAATAATCTCTCAAATAGGTTCGCCTGCTGTATTAGAATCCCCTGCCATTGACAAGGTGGGTGTTCGCAATGTCGAACCACGGTTCGACACCATATAGAACTCCCGTTCTGATACGTGTTAGGAAATTAAACTGCTGGCGAACCTATCTATAGTATATCATTAAACCTGTCATCATGACAAAAATTTTATTAAACACCATTTAAAAAGTATCGACAACAAAGTTGCAGCTAAGCCAAAAGCACTACCATGGTATACTAGAGACATATGAACGGCATGGATGAGTACTCCAAAGATATTGTCTTCGGAATATTGGCCACAATCATAGGGATTATTTGCGTAATAGCTCTGCTAAATGCACATTCATTTGGCCCCCTTTTAGCCATAGCAGTACTTATATTTACACCGTTGTTCTCTCTTTATGTAATAATAGGGCCAATAGAGACAATCGTAGCAATATATCGAAAAATAATGCACAGCAGAAAACAGACAAACAAATCCCCATGGAGTGCCCATGAGGCAGATATCGATAACGATATGTCAACCAACAAGCCTAACTCTTTAGCTTTTTCCTCAAATCGCTCATCAGCTTCTAACACTATTAAGGACAAAACCGCCAGAAACCATACAGATAATTTATCGTACAGCAACAAAATAAATTCAAAAACCAATTTAACTCCACCAAGCCCATTTCAAAAAGCCATGGATGATACACAAACAATAGCTATCAATCAACTCGCCACAAAAAGACCATCCAACGGGCACAAAACGTATTCCGCTCAGACGCATCAGCATCATCAAATCACACCCCCCCCATTCCTCAGACGTCCAGTTTTTGCAGAGGCGAGGCGTTAAATATCTATATCATTTCACATGCGTTGGAAACCTGTCGTCAATTCTAAGAAATGGCATCTTATCCGTTAATCAACTAAAGACTAAGGGGATTAGGTACTATTACAATGACCCAGAAAGGTATGATGGCAATCTCAACGCCATTAGCGTATCAGTTAGTTTTCCAAACAATAAATTATTTTGCAAGTTTCGTGAGGTAGATTGGCGAAGCAACCATAGATGGGCAGTCTTAGAAATGCCAGTGACCATTCTAGATAGATTACAGTATAAGTGTTACGCACACAATGCAGCACGTTATGATACGCCGAGCTGCAGCATAGAAGACATGTTTGGCGCTAGTAACGATGAATATCCAGAGGATGTACAAGCCGAGATAATGATAGAGAGTGCAATCCCTGTCTCTGCCATAGAGTGTATATATGTAGACTATCCATACGGCCCAAGCGCAGATGTTCGCAACATCGTCGACGACTCTGGGTTAAATATCCCCGTAGTTAAATCACACAAGTTTTTCACAGTAAGAAGAGATAAGGATAAATAACATGTCATCAAGCACAACAATCATTACTCAGCGTTTGGCTTTTATGACTAATGATAGCGCCTATTACATTGAAGAGCCCATCGCATTCACATGGCACATGGGCATGTCGTGGCAAGTCAGACAGCGTTCGTCACAATCTCTTAGAGAAGAGATATTAAATAAATACCCTAGCCGTAAAGCAATCGAAATATCGACAGCCTCAGATAATTATGAATTGGGCAAACAGCTTAGCGCATTAAACTTAACATTTGACGGCATCCCCGTAGAAAACATTTTTCAAGGCTCCAAAATTTACAGTGGCGAAAACGAGCCACACGTGGAGCTATTCAGCCAAAGTGCCAAAGACGCTAAACGATTCTCTAAAGAAATGCAAGCTCTAAAGCACACTGTCACTGGATTTAAATACAATGGCAAAACTTTTGACACATTTCCCTATTCTTCTTTTTACGATTGGATATACATCAATGCTCTACATCAACACCCTGAGCTAGCACGTAATATCTTAGACTATGATACTTTTACAGATATTCATTTTAATCAGAAGGTTGCCTATAGTAATAAAGGGCCCTTCAATTGCCAAGCTCGCGCGCTAGCCATTTATGTTAGCCTAGTCAAGCGAAAGACGCTAGAAGAATATTTGCAAGATCCAGAGCGGCTTAGGCATGCTATTTACAAAGAACTGTACAAGACCCACGAGCCTGAACACACGCAGCTCTCTTTAATGTAAGGCATTCAGGTACATACACTGGCAAAGCAGACAGGTGACGTCATGACGTTTTTGGGTGGTTAATCACAAGCCAAATGGCGAAAGGATAGCCATAAAACCACTCAGAACACCACTGATAATCAACGACAATAGTTGACTAATAATTGGGCTGGCCACCATCACAATAAAGAAGACGAAAACCAGCCCGACATGCTCCATTTTCTCCATCACCCGCTGCGCACCCTCTGGTGCCACGGCATACAACACACGAGAGCCATCTAGCGGTGGAATTGGCAAAATATTAAAGGCAAAAAAGCCCAGATTAACCGTCACGCCATAGGTCAATATTAGCACCAGTAGTACTGGGGTGCGCACCGGCAAAAGTGCCAATGCCACAAAACAAATAAAGGCAAGGATTAAGTTAGTCAAAGGGCCAGCAATCGCAACCAGAGCTGCACCCCACTCGCCGCCCTTAACCTTGTTAGGGTTAAATGGCACTGGCTTTGCCCCACCGAAAATTGGCACATTCATGCCAAACCCGTTCGCCAGCACCAACAAGGCCGGTAGGACAATCGTCAGATATGGGTCAATGTGTTTTAACGGGTTTAACGTTAGTCGCCCATCCAGTTTGGCCGTATCATCGCCTAGCCAATAAGCCGTTAGCCCGTGCATAAGTTCATGCAGCACCATCGAAACAAATGTAACACCAATGACAATAAGCAAAATCACAATAGTCTGACTATTCATAAGGGCCATTATACACTAAATGACCCCCTCGTTCCTGAGGGGATTATCATTCTATTACCGCATCGATATTAAATCTACTTAGCCTCTGGCTGTGTAGCAAAACCCTTCTTCTTTAGGGTCTTGATTGTGCTAGTAGCAACCAGTAGCTTAACCTTTTGACCATTCACATAAAAAGTCTTCTTCTGTAGATTTGGCTTAAAGGTGCGCTTGGTATGACGCATTGAAAAACTGACGTTATTACCACTCATAACACCCTTACCGGTGATTTGATCTCTTGCCATAGTTAATAACTCCTTATTTGATTACTTGTCCACGATTATACATTTTTATCTTACAGTAGTCAACCGCTTTGTATTAGTTCACTCCTGCTCACAAGGCTCTAGTAGTCTAAGTGGATCGCCGGCTCGACACTAGCTGGATCGACAACTTCCCTCCATTCTTTCTCACTTATGGTGCTAATCGCCCTAACACTCTTGATAGCATCATTGTTTGTCGGTACTACAACCATATAGGCAGCCATATCGGCCGCTACGCCAAACGGTTCATCCCAAATATACAAATTGGCCGTATCACCGTCATAAGCCACCCCAGTCAAGGCTACATCAATACGGACAGCATAGGGGCTGGCATAAGCAACCACTAGATAGTTAGAGCCACGCTCTGAGTACGCTTGATTTAGATGCCATTTGTTGCAAAAGGCAGCGTATTCGTCGTAGTCCATAACGGCTTGAGTATTAAAATCCTCTAACACAGCCTCATCGTTGGGCTTTATGGCAAACTCTATCGCTAAATCAATGTGCTGTATATCATAATTACCGTCATAATCACCATGCATAACATAGTAGGTTTCCCCATCGTACTCCTCAATGGAGAAATTGTTGTTCCCAAAATTGCCCCTGGCGACACACAAGTATATGGCAACCGCCACCAATATAGTAATAGCTATCACAATAGGTAGAATTACCTTACGCCAGGCGGGAGGTTTCAGTGAGCTAGTATCTTTGCCAGACCTTTTAAACGGATTTACCGCCCTTGCGTTGCGAGCTTTTTTATTAGCCATTTGATCGGCTCCTTTTGCTTGGCGCGCCACTACTATGTATGGCACTTACATTCCATTATTTATTTTAGTAAACTACGGGGATATATTAGCAATGACGCCCACCTTCGTCAATACAGGTCTACATATAACCCTAGTTAGCGAGTGCGGCTAAGTTCGTAGGTAGTCGTTGTTGCTGGGAATGCGGCACCTGGTTTCATCTTGTAGATAGTTTGTCGCTCGATATTGTCGCCACCCATTTCCTTCTCAAAGGCAACTAGATCGTCCTGTGGTACCTCGTATTTAGTCTGGCCATCATTATAGTGAGTTGGGATCACCACACTCGGCGACAACTGCTTAATGATTGCCCCAGCATCGTCGGCATCTAGCGTGTAGCCGTTACCACCAACCGGAATAATTACAATGTCAATTTTACCTAGTGTTTCTAGATCGTCGTCGTCCAAGGGCGCGACCGTGTGGCCAATCACTGCGATTGATACGCCCATAGTTTCAATTCGATACATTACAGCATCCTTGGCCTTTTCATCAGCCGCCAGATGTGCCGGAACGGCAATGCCACGAACACTAACGTCTTTGTGCTCGTATTCACCTGGCATATCGATAATAAAACTCTTGGCAGCGTCCTCGGCGGGGGCAAAATTCGGCTGAGTTGCCAACACCACCGCCTCTGGATTCTGTAAATCTTTAACACTAGCATTCTTGGTCGGGTCAACAATGATTAGAGCATTTTTGTCTCTGATTACTACACAGTTAGCACCCTTGTATTCTATTTGCATTAACTATCCTCCTCTTTGGTTGTATCTGTCGCGTCATCAATGCCGGGATAGTCCACCAATACACCCGCACCGTCGAGCACAATTGTATGCTTTGATTCTAGCACATCTAAAACAAACCTGTCACGGATACTTAGGCGGTAGTACAAGTCATCAAGCGTCAGAATAGTATAGTTGAGCGATGCTCCAGTATCCCGTTCAAGCGCCCTGATTAGGCTCTTTACCCTGGCTTGATCCATCCGTGACCCCGCAATTAGTAAGTCAATCGGACTAGTTGAGCCATAGACCATTGCCCCAGCAAAAACCACCACTTGGACGCCCTGGACAGCCCGAAAACGAGTCGCCCAATCGTCAATTGATACCTTAGCACCACTAACAACCTCTTGCTCATCAGCAAACATCTCGTGCAGAGCGTGATAATACCGAAAGTTAGTATCTGCCTGATAATATAAGCGATTATCGATCGATTTGTCCGTGATAATACCAATTCGCACTAAATTAGCCAGTTCACGACGAACGCTATTGATTTGTTCGTCAATATTGCGAGTAATTTCCCGCACATAGAATGATCGACCTGGGTTGTTCATAAACAGACCCAGTAGCTTCACCCGTGTTTTTGAACCAAATAGTGCGTCAATCATACTTATATGATACCACAGTTTATGGTTGTGGTTAAGAAATTTATCGACAATTTGACTACTGTTTACGAAACTTTTTGTATTCGCTAGTCAATGTTGAGACTATCACCTCAACTGACTCGTCCGCCATGGCATCTAATTGCTTGTTCAAGCTAGCCAGGTCGCGCCACATAATATCCCCCGCCCGACGCTGATTACGCCACCAAGTCAACTGTTTTTTAACTAGTTGCATATCCCGTCGAACCATTAATGGCACTAGTTCACCCGCCCCTATTTCACCCGCTAAGTACTGTTGAACAACCCCGTAGGCGTTGCGACGCAGTGGCTCGGTAGTGCCGTATTTGCTTAGCAGCTCCGCCGTTTCATCAATTAGGCCATCATCCAACATAGTCTGCGAGCGCTGGGTTGACCGTTGTCGCAACGTTTCTTTATCTGTGGCAATGCCGATTACTATGGTATTTGGAATTAGTTGACTACATTTTTTATTCACTCCACCTTGCTCAATCGCTCGGATTAAGCGACGCCTGTTTTGGGTATCACTAGGCAATTCAATCTGTTGGCTAATTGCATAATTTTTTAGTTCAATAAGCGATAGGTTCTCTAGCTGCTGTCGCCTAACCATATCGAACTCAGGCTCGTGGCTTAGTTGGTAGTCGTAAATAACGCTATCGATATACAGGCCACTACCACCAACCAGCATTGGCACATGCCCACGCTCACGAATTTCCCCTATCTTAGTTTGAGCATATCGCTGAAAATCATATAGCGTAAAGCGTTGATTTGGCTCAACCAGATCTATGGCCCAATGCGGAACCATTTCTCGCTCGTGTTTAGTTGGCTTAGCCGTCCCGACGTCCATACCTTGATACACCGTTCGACTATCGGCACAGATAATTTCACCACCTATCAACTGGGCTAATCTAATAGCATAGCCCGTTTTACCACTGGCTGTAGGGCCCAGAATAACAATTAGGGGTAATTGCATGAGTATAGTATAGCAAAATAGAGCCCGTAGGCTCTATTTCACCAGTAAGACAACATAGACGATTATTACAATGTCGAGTACTTGCAGCGACTATCGTGTTCGGCTTGGATAGCTGCCATCAGCTCGGCAACGGTAAACTGCTTAGACTCGTCGGTTCCCTCGCCCACTAAGTCCTTGCGAATGCGAACGCCGATTTTGCCAGACTCAGCCTCTTTGTCACCAACGACAATGACATACGGCACCTTGCATAGCTCGGCCGCCCGAACCTTTTTGCCAATCGAATTATTGCTGTCATCAACCGTATAGCGAACACTGTGTTCCTTAGCTGACGCAGTTAAATCGTCAATCATTTGATTAATGGCATCATTATCCTTAACCTTGACGATGCGTAGCTGCTCTGGCGCTACCCAAACTGGGAACTTACCAGCAGTATGCTCAATATAAACTGACAAAAAGCGCTCAATAGAACCCAGTAGTGCGCAGTGAATCATCACTGGCCGCTGAGCAACGCCGTCTTGGTCAATATATTCCAGCTCAAAGCGCTCGGGTTGAACAAAGTCTAGCTGAGCCGTTGCCAACTGGTGTTCACGACCCAATGCGTCAGTCGCCATGAAGTCAATCTTAGGACCATAAAAGGCCGCCTCACCCTCCTGTTCGTAGTAATCGATGTCACCCAAACGCAAGACAGCGTCTTTGAGTTGCTTTTGCGCTGATTCCCACAGGGCTATGTCACCTAGGTAAGCATCAGAATCATCTCGATAGCTTAGGCGAACCCGTAGCTTCATATCAAAAATGTCATAGATGGTCTTCACCGCCGATAGCAGATTGGTAATCTCCGTCTCAATTTGATCGGGGCGACAAAAGTCATGAGAGTCATCCTGGGTAATGGAACGCACCCTAGACAGACCACCCAACTCGCCCGATTTTTCATCTCGATAGACGGTTGTAGTTTCCAAATACCGTTGAGGCATATCACGATAACTACGCACCTTGGAGGCAAAGATACGACCATGATGAGGACAGTTCATCGGCTTTAGCACAAATTGGTCGCTAGTTTCCTGTGACTGGACTAGGAACAACTCGCCACCGAACTTAGCCCAGTGACCAGACTTCTCGTATAGATCCTTTTTAGTCATGTGGGGAATCCAGACCTTCTGGAAGCCGATTTCCTCACGCAGACTGTTAGATAATTCAGCGATTTCCTCACGCAGGACGGTACCACGTGGCGTAAACATCGGCAAACCAGCCCCAACCATATCGCTGGTGACATAAAGATCTAATTCACGACCCAGCTTACGATGATCGCGCGCCTTGGCCTCCTCTTGTCGCCTCAAGTAGTCATCTAGCTCAGCCTTGGTGGCAAAGGCTACACCATAAACTCGCTGCATCATTGGCTTAGTTTCGTCACCACGGAAATAGGCACCCGACACCTTAGTTAATTTAAAGGCATCAGCGGGGATATCGACAGTGTTTTTGACGTGGCCACCTAGACATAGGTCAGTAAAATCGCCATTAGTATAAAATGACATAGTTGCGTCGGATGATTGTGTAGTGCCCTTAGCCCCAGCCTTAGTTGTGCCATTATTGTAAAAATCTTCGATCAGCTCTAGTTTATAGGGCTGATCGTTATCCCTAGCCCACTGTTCGGCCTCGGCAATAGTCATGGTGCTTTTGACAAAATCCTGTTTTTCAGCAATGATCCGACGCATTTCAGCCTCAATCTTGGCCAAATCGTCGTCACCCAAATGGACGCTACCAAGATCCATATCGTAATAAAAGCCATCTTCGATAGCTGGTCCCACCCCTAATTTAACGTCATCACCATATAGGCGACGAGTGGCTGCCGCCAAAATATGGGCCAGGCTATGCCGGACCGCTGACATGTCCTCACTATTCATACAGATATTATACCACTACGCCAAATACTTGAATTATCAGCCTCTCTACTGTAAAATAACTACCAGCCTAAGGGTCGGTAGCTCAGTTGGCTAGAGCGCGTCCTTGACGTGGACGAGGTCAGGAGTTCGAGCCTCTTTCGACCCACCAGTATTTATTATTCCGCTACTTTTGGTAGCGGTTTTTATTTTTCCCCATTGTTTTCCACAGATTTTTGTTATTTCCACAGGCTGTCAATAGCCACACTTCACTACTGTTATAGCGTGGATTATATTGTTTTCCACAGATTTTTATTGCTAGATTGCACGTTGTTTATTCATATGATGATATATTACAATGTATGAAATAACCTTGACTTTATAATTACGACTTGTTATTATAATAGAGCTTATGAACAAAGGTTCAAAGGCCAGCAAGAGCAAGCGCTCTTCACGCCTAGCACAGTTCCACATTTACTTTGAAAGCATCTAGATCTGACCTCTGTTGGTCCACCACTCTAGTTTGCTTTCCGCCAACCAGGACGCAAAGCTGCGAGATTGCATCGTGGTTGGCGAGTATCTCAGGAACGCCAAAAAACTAGTCAATCAGTTACCCGCCCCACCTTGGAGAAATCCAAAAGTTGGCGGGTTTTATTTTTTGCCTTGTTTCTTAGGGTCTGTATCTTTTTTGACAGCTTTTTCTGTTACATCAAACTTGTCCATATAATGACCAGTCATTAACCGCCATTGCGCCACATAGGCCGAGGCGCTACTGTAAACAATCGCATTTATCGGCATGAATACCCACTGCAATATCATCAAAATATTTTTAGACTTTTTATATCGTTTAGGCCGTGGCGGCAACATTGACAACGAGGCTATTACGGTTACCACTAAACCGATAACAGCAATTTGCTGAACACGCGACACAATTAGTGGCAAATCATTAACCAGAATACTGGTATGAGCCGCCATCGGGTTAATATACAGTGGCGCAAAGGCGCCAAAGCCCACGATCGGTGCCATGCAGGCCAGCGAAATATGCCCCTCTAGTGATTGGAAAAATCGCCACCAACCGTCTAATTTACTGCCCCGATAATCCTTGCTTAGTAAATGGGTGGCAATATAAGCATCGTCAGACGCACCATAGGCCCAACGTCGCATCTGAATAAACTGTGCCTTTAGCGTGCGTCGATAAGTGCTAGATAGCACCGCATCCTGACCAATACCCATTCGCAGAGGAACTACCTCGTAATCACCATCAAAGAAGAAGTAACTACGCCAATATTGGTGGCCGTCCTCAACAATCGTTCGCTTACTCCAAAAATTCATCTGTTCTAACGGATACAACCCCTGTGAGTGCGAGGCAAAATTCTTTAACGTGCCTGGGCGCATTGACGACACCACATTCCAAAATGAATTCGACAGGGCCACCACGCGCATAGGGGCTGGCACATCCCACAGGTTATTATTGAACAAACAAATTGGCTGGAATGAGCACTGCTGTCGGTTAGGTGCAATAATCCATTTATAGGTTAGATAGGAAAAATACTGCCTATCTGGCTTGTTGTCCGAATCCAGCGTCGTAATGATCACATTTTTTGAATCAATATGGTGTTGTCGCACCCACTCTGACACCTTTGGCCCAGCATAGGTCAGATTAGGCCCCTTGCCAATCACTTCGTCGGGCAAACCAGTTGGGTGTTCAACGAATACTAGATCACGGAATACCCCTGTCCAGTGCTTTTTAATTTCGGCAACGGTATCTAGCGCCGCCTGCCCACCCCGTTGCTCGTAGGCCACAAAAACAACTAGGTTCTTTTTTATATCATAATCCATCTCGGATAAGTTTTTAAAGGTTGGCCCCAGTACCTCGTACTTTTCGTTATACAGTGCCACCATTACCACATTAAGGATTTGTCGCGGCTTTGGATAGCCATCGCTATTAGCCAGGTTATGAAGCCTGGCAATATGATCACGCAATTTATAATTTCGCTTAATTTCGGCATTGGTTAAGTTAGCATACTTTTTCAAGGCTGTCTTGGGGTGTGACAGGTCGTCCAAACGAGTTTTCCAGTCAATCGACACAGTCTTTTGCATGGCCAACCGACCTTGAATTGTCCGATAAGCTGTCGTTATAGCCCGAACAAAGGTTAACAAAACTAGAAATAGTATGTAGAGCGACGCTGCTAGTGGGCTTAAAAAACTAAGAATTATTAGCAGAGCTATTGCCCCAATTGAGATAGCGCCCGGTAAGATTTCGAAAAAGCGATATAGTTTGGTTCGTTTGCCTAATGGTATCTCAATATCCGTCATAACCACCTACACACTATCTCTATAAATTAGTCTATACAACATGCATTATCATGGCTGAACCTAAGGCAGTTACCACTAGACCAACCAATAGCGTTAGCCACAACCAGCATAGAGCCAGCTGACGACCCTTGACCGCCAGCAGTTTTAATGACACCAAGGTGTTGGCTACAAAAACAACCACTGGCAATAGGGCGAAATTAAAGATGTAATACCACGAAGCATCAGCTGATGTGCAATCAATTGCCGCCCGACCGATTATTTCACAATGCGTTTTAATTGTTAGGCCAGTTCGAACCTGTGTCAGGGCGATAATCACCATGACTAACATCTCAATAAAGCACAGAATGGTCAGGCAGACGAAAAAACGACTCTTGATTGCGTCCTGGGCAGATTCCTTAATTGTTGTGCTCATATTTTATAATTCAATAAAGTCTGGTGCGGGTGCAGAGAGTCGAACTCTGGTTCCAACCTTGGGAAGGTTATGTATTACCGCTATACGACACCCGCCTATCAACCTGTTAAGTTATGGAAAATGGAGCCACCTCGGAGATTCGAACTCCGGACCCCCGCTTTACGAAAGCGATGCTCTAGCCAACTGAGCCAAGGTGGCACACATATGATTATAGCATATGTTGCAAAACGGGGCGACCTTTGCTAATATACCTATTAGTACTTTTGCGCCTGTAGTGAAGTTGGTCTATCACGCCTCCCTGTCACGGAGGAGATCGCCGGTTCGAATCCGGTCGGGCGCGCCAGTTTTGTTAATTGGAACGGCTCAATCTGAGCCGTTTTTTAGTCAATTTTCTTTATATTAAGCTACAACCTTAATGCAATATAAATAGTCGCTCGTTATCACGAGCGACTATTTCGCTAACCAACAAACTGTTATTGCTTTAGTTACCAGCTTCATTACTAACTACGTCATCAGGAACCGAAATATATTCCTTAATTTTACCCTGCTCACGCAACTGGGCAAAATCGTCATCTAATTTATTTAGACGAACCATAATTATTGAATAAGTAATTGATTCGCCATCCTTTTTATCTAGTCGAGCAATGTAATAATAATTCGCATTATCTATTCTGGCACGCCCAATATCACTTAGTTCACCCACCGACAGATTACTAACGGCGTCAACAACACCGGTTGGATCATCATCGGTGGTCTTGGCAACTACGACGCCACCATTGCTCTTAGATGACTCATCGTCACTTATATCTGTAGCAACGGCAGCAAAGTCTTCACCCTTGGCCAATCGACTCTCAGCCTGTTTAATTTCAGTCTTAGCCTCATTATCAATAGCATAGGAAACCTCCTGCTCCAGAATTTGGTCACGCAAGGTAGCCCGATAGTCGTTCATGGTCCAACCATAATAGGTCTGCAAGGTGCTGATTAGCCCCTCCTCTGTCTCATTATTGGCCTCACGCATACTTTTTATCTGTTCATCAACCGTCGCATCATCAACAGTGACATTATTTTGTTCAGCTAACTTGCGAACATAGGTAGCCTTTTCCGTGGCATTTAACTCTCGGCGCTTTAGGTAGTCCAATTCCTTTGCGCCCTCTTCACTGTTAAAGGAACGGTGTTCGCGATTTAGGTAATAATAGACATCGGCCCGCAAGCGGCGTAGATAATCACTGTATCGCACAGGCTCGCCATCAACCTCGGCCACGTTCAATGGCAGTACCTTGGTGACGCTATAGAAAAAGTCACCAGTCTGTTGCTTTTTATATAATGATTGGTTCAACCAAAAGGAAAAGATGCCGATCGCCGCCACTACTACGACAATCGATATAATAATCAGGCGCTTTTTCGAGTATTGCACAGGATATTTCAATTTGCGACCACGCGCCAGAATATTCTCACGGTGTTCCTCGATATTGGCATTTGTAATACGCATCGACTGAGGTACCTTTTTAACCCCCGGTAATTTCGCCTCTATTTTGGCCTTTAGCCCATCGGCTCTTCCAGCAGTAGACGTATTTGTTCTATCGGTTTGTTTATTCATTATCATTACCCTGTTCTAAATTTCCTCCAGCCTGCCGAACGATTTCTGACAGCCGGCTATATACTTCCTCGCAATTGGCAATTTTCGTCATTACCATGTCGCCAGCCATAGTATGCAAAACGAGCATCCCATAGCCAGACAAACTACCGCGTAGTCCACTAATATTATAACTGATAGTTTGGACTTTATCCAAATAGACATCAATCGACGTTTTACGGAAAAGACTTCGCTGAATTTGTTGTTTAATTCGTCGGTTGGTGACAATGTAGACGCTATAATACCATCTAATCCAGGCGTGAAAGACATTCCAAATTGCCAAGATTACAGCGGCCACGGCTACATACCATAGCCATTGATATTTAGACCACAGACACAATAATGTAATTACCCCAATAATGATAACTAGGGATAAAAACAATGGCTTCAGCAAGACCGACCAGTGACGATGTAGCACCATTTTAACGACTTCGTCGTCTGCCTGCCCTGTAAAATCCTTGCCAGCCATAAGCATATTCTATCACGATCGGTAAAGAAAAAGGCCACCACGGTGACCACATTAGTTACATTTATGGTAGCCCAGATACGAGTCGAACGTACAACCTTCTCCTTAGGACGGAGCCGCTCTATCCATTGAGCTACTGGGCCACACCCATATTGTATCACACGCCAATAAGTACATATTAAATTGCGCGACATTAATGGTAATGCTAAAATACAGGTATTATGGCAGAAGAAAACAAAAATGTTCAAGGCTATTATCTAGCTGATTTAATTATGGATTTTATCGAATATATCGAAATTGAAAAGGGACGTTCTATCCGCACTGCCGAAAACTACCATTTATATATGGATAGACTGGTTGAGTTTGCCGGCGACATCCCTGTCAGCCAAATTACCGATGAGCTTGTTCGCAAGTATCGCCTGTGGCTAAATCGGTACATCGACACCCAGGGGCGTGAACTGTCAATAATTACCCAGAGTTATCACCTAATCGCTCTGCGCAGCTTTCTGAAATATTGTGGTCAACGCGATATTGACACCCTGGATGCTGACCGCATTAACCTGCCCAAGGTGGCTAAAAAGCAGGTCTCCTTCCTTTTGGCTGAGGAGGTGGCCCGTATGATGGATGCCGTAGATTTAGATGATCCCAATGGGCTACGCGACAAAGCCATTCTAGAACTACTCTTCTCGGGTGGGATGCGTGTCAGCGAGCTGTGTAGTCTGAACCGGGAACAGGTTAACCTAGATCGTCGAGAATTCACTATTCGCGGTAAGGGTAATAAGGACCGGCCAATCTTCATCAGCAAAGCCGCCGCTGCCGCCGTCGGCGATTATTTAAATTCACGCAATGACAACCTAAAACCATTGTTTCTAAATAACTCTCGTAATATTCACAAAGATTTAGATGATAGCGACGGGGTTGACGCCAGTGAATCTCGGCGTTTAACCCCCCGTTCTATTCAACGGATTGTCACCAAATATACTCGATTAGCTGGCATTACTAAGCACGTAACGCCACACACATTGCGACACTCCTTTGCGACTGACCTATTGATGAACGGAGCCGACCTAAGATCCGTTCAGTCAATGTTGGGCCACAGTAATATCGCCACCACCCAAATTTATACCCATGTCACCGACCCCCATCTTAAGGAAGTTCACGAACAATTCCAAAGCGACATATAAATTCGCTGTCACCCCGCAAAATAGCTATCCATTAGTTATGGATAGCTATTTATTTATGACTAAGTTATTTTGGCGATTAATAATCACAATTGTCGACACCGTTGTCATAGAAAACATTGATGTCTTTACACACCTTGCCCTCTGTCTCAATAGCATACTCTGGCCACCAGCTAGCATCCTCGTCCGAATAGGTTGGTTCTAGATTAGCCTGGATGCGGGCGAAGGCGTCGGCCGAATTACCCGTTACATCAACAACTGGTTGAACTCCGTCAAAGTATAACAATTCGTCACCACGGTAGGCAGCAATTGAGAAATGCGTATTCTTGTAAATAGCATTCAATCGCATATAGTAATCATTGCCTACTACGTCAAATTGGCCCTGACCACCACCTGGCGTTATGCTAACAACACAGGCATAGTTTTGGCCAGCACCGTTTGTGCACTTGGCGGCAACGATCGGAGCACCAGACCCGCCATATTGATCATTAGGAGCATCGTCATTTCCATCATAGTTATTGTGTCGTGGGTGATAGTCCATAATTGGTACTGGGTTAGCACCTAGAGCCCCACCAGAACCACTCGATGACGGACGCAGCGTAATCGCTGAATCGTTAGCAATTAAGTCATTAATACTGACGCCGCTTTTAGATGCGCCAACTATCTCTGCTCGCACGATAGCCGGTCGATTGGCGCCATTGTTCCAAGCCGACTGAGAAACCAGACCTGTAACATTCCCATCTGGCACACCAGAAGCAATCTGATCACCACCCTCGCCAACAATATTACGATGCCAACTGATCTCAATCCTGGTTGGATTAGCAGTATTACCGCTGGCATCCACCAATCTTAGTGGAACTACCACTGAGTTACCATCAGCATTAACTACACCCTGATAAGCCGTGGTCATAGTGGCAATCTTTAGACACTGATAGTATTCATCGTTGGCTTCCTCGCCGCCGATTCTGGCCCGATAGTCACCATTATCATCCGTTTCAATAGCAAAGTTATCACCAATTGATGAGCCGTCAACTGCCCCTAAAATGTCTTGACAGCCAAGGTCATCTAGCTTGTGACCGATTACTTTAGAACAGACGGCGGTTGCCTCTGATGATGCATAGCTGCCATCAGCCTGTCGTTGACTATAGCAATAAACTAGCAGACGTTTGGCGTCCTCGACGCCCGATTCAGCGGCCGTCTTGGCGGTGGATTGCAAAGTTTCATTAGTGGATTGTCGGGTGGTCGAAACAACAATGTAGGTAAAACTAACTGCCACTACGGCGAACAACATCATAAACATAGCCACGGTTACCATTGACGCCTGGCCTCGTTCACTACTGACTATTTGCCTACCCCACTTACTCATCGCTGTCGACTCCTTTCATACACAGTAATATTATACTCGGCAAATGAACAATATTGATTACCGCCTGGTTCAAAATGGTCGTCATTGTCAACAACGCCATTGTTATTATCGTCATACCAATCACCGCATTGCCAACGACTATCAGTGCGATCGCCATTAGCGTCGATCTTAGTCTGACCGTCCTGCTCATAGGCGCGGATTGGGCGATTGGATCCCTCGGTCGATATTACAGTATTAAGGGTAAGTAGCGGAATATCTTGGTCGTCGTCAACACCCTGAGTAACATTAAACTCCTGGATTGTCGCCCCGCGACTAAGCAGCACTCTCGTTCCATCATCATTGGCCGGTGGCATTTTGCTTGGGTTGCTGCAATATTCTGCGTTTGGATCATCAATTCTGGCTAAACTGAATACTTGACCGTTATTAAGCCGATTTAGATTAGCCACATTTTTATCAATATCGGCCTCGGTGTTCCACAGATAACTAACACCACCCACACATAGTCGGCGATTGTTTTTATCCACCATGGCGGCTGTGCTATAGCGCACCTTTTCGCCGATATCCATATTCAGTTGCTGGCCAGCCAGATTAATCCTGGACAACCAAACGCCACGATTATACGACCGGATAATATTAACCGTTACTGCAGCTAGAATAAAAATAATAAAGGCAACAAAAATCATCGCCATAGTCACCTCAATAAGTGTAAACCCACGTTGTCTATCGCTATGATGCCGATCCATTAGCCATCCTCCCTATAGTAAACACGAACTGTCGACTCTAACCTACCCTGTCCAATTTCTTGAGCTATACGCGGTGTCCAACAGGCTCGCACGTAGAAATCGATGTAGCCGGGGACACTACCACTGGGACCGTGCTTGACACCCTCAATCCAAATGCCATCACCGGGGTGCGGAGCGGCGGCTACGCTGTCGGCTACACTATCAGTAGCATCATATTTTGTAACTGAAATCGGCTCAGTAGCGTCATTGGACATACCCAAATAGAAACCACCCGACCCCACAGCGCAACCCCGGCTAGCTATGTTTGACATGCCAGAATCTGTCGAACTTTTAGTCATATCAATAATATCGTTCGCTACCTGGCGATTAATGCCAGTCTGAGTGTCAAAAACGTAACGCAACATTTCGACCTGCGAGTTGACCTCGCCACGAGCAGCCGTACGCTCGACTGCATTCATTACCCCGTATAGACTACGATTAATTACCGTTAGCGTTGAGGCTAATACTAGCCCCAGCACCGCCATGGCAATAGCAACCTCGACGAGCGTGTCGCCTCGCTGAGATTTGTTGTTTTTACTGAATTTACCCATCCCGTTTACTCCCAATTCTTACACGCTTCCTTTAATCGATTCTGCCATCCCGCCACGTTATTAACATAGTCGTTCAGATTAACATTATTATTGTTTGACACGCCCGCCGAATTATCGCCACCAGCAATACATATCAAACCACCCTGTTGGCCCAACCCACCATTAGCAATGCCTAGGACGATCTTGTCCTGCGACGATATGTTAATACTCGATCCCTCGCCAGCATTGTCAACTAGAGTCAATTGTTGCACC